>JACCYD010000355.1 GCA_013696695.1 Deltaproteobacteria bacterium
CCGCATCCCCGAGCAGCGAAAGGCGCTGATCGCGGTGCTCCGTCGCGTCATCGAGCCGAAGCCGGTCGAGGCCAAGCCGGTCGCCCTCGGCCCGATGCCGTATTCGGCGAGCGGGAACTTCGCAGTCGGGCAGCAGCTGATGCACGCGAAGTTCGGCGATCTCGTCGTCACCGCGGCGGGCGACAAGTGGATCGACGTCACGCTTCCCGACGGTACGATCAAGCGGCTGGCTCAGAAGCCGAAGTGATCCCGAACGTCATCATCGAGCGCGTCACGACGCCGCTCGGCGAGATGACGTTGTCGCAGCGCGCGCAAGACTTCTCGATCCGGGTCGCCGGCGTCGAGCTGATGAGCAGCCTCAACCATCGGTCCGAGGACGAGCTCGGCAAGATCACGTGCACGCCACTCGCTTCGCTGCGCGCGCCGAACATCCTGATCGGCGGGCTCGGTCTCGGCTACACGCTGCGCGCCGCACTCGACGTGTTGCCGAAACAAGCGCGCGTCGAAGTCGCCGAGCTGGTGCCGGAGGTCGTGCGGTGGAATCGCACGGTCTTCGGTCAGCTCGCCGGTCATCCGCTGACCGACCCACGCGTCACCGTGATCGAAGGGGATGTCGGCGCCGTGATCGCGAAGGCGTCGGCGCACTACGACGCGATCGTCCTCGACGTCGACAACGGTCCGGACGGTCTCGGGCGACACAACGATCGGTTGTACAAGGCTGCGGCGCTCGCGGCGGCGCGACGGGCACTCGTCGATGGCGGCCTCTATGCGGTGTGGTCGTCGTTCGAATCGCCGACGTTCACGAAGTGGCTGGCGGGCGCGGGCTTCACGGTCGAGCTGCAGAAGATCAAGGCGCGCGGTGCGACGCACTGGATCTGGATGGCACGCGCGAAGCCGTCACCCTGAGCGAAGCTTCGCCAGGTTCTCGAGGTGGTGATCGCGCATGCCGATGACATCTGCGGCGCGAGGCAGCGGCGCATCACCATCGGCGAGCAAGCGCTCGAGGTATGCGAGGTCCGCACGCGCGATCGCGACGGCTTCGGCACGCGTGAGGCGTGGGCCGTGGCCGGGAATCACCTCGCGCACGCCGTGCTCGATGACCTCGATCAGCCGCCTCAGGGTCACGAGATACGCGTCGAGGTTGTCGACGAACGGGATCTCGCACGGCGACAGGTAATCGCCGACCAGCAACGTGTCACCGGCGACCAGGCCGAGCCCGTCGGGGCTATGCCCCGGTAGCTGCAGCACGCGGATGAGCTCACGCCCGAGCGCGAGGTGCTCCTCGTCCGCGAGTGCGCGTCGAGCGAGCGGCCACGCATGACCGCGAGGACGCGGCACGTACCATCGCGAGTCGAAGTCGCGCGCATCCTCGAGGTACTTCGCGGCGCGCGGATGCCCGGTGATGATCGAGTGTTCGAGCGTTTGCGACACCCACACCGGCGCGTCGAACGCGGTGTGGCCCATCACGTGGTCCCAGTGGCCGTGGGTGAACACGACGGCCTCGATCCGGCCGAGCTCGGCGGTGTGGGCTGCGATCGCCTCGAGCTCGCGTGGAAAGTACGCGGGGTCGATCACGAGGCACGCACCGTCGACCTCGATGATCGTCGACGTGGTCTGCCAGATGCCGCTGGTGAGGACGTCGATCCGCATCACAGTCGGCGCAACAGGTCCATGCCTGGAACAGTAACGGACGCCGCTGACGTACGCTCGCGCCATGGTGGACGATCCGGGAAATCCAGGGAACAAGCCGCCCCGCGATGGCGCGTCGCCACCCCCGCTCGCCTCACCACGCGGTGCGAGCCGGCCGACGCCTCCAACCCGAGACGGGTCACCGCACGCTGCGAGCCCACCGACCCCACCGACACGCAGCGACGCGCACCCCCACCGTCCACTCTCGCGCGCGAGCGGCCTGGTGCCACGCGAAGCGCCCGTCACCTTGCGATCCGATTCCAAGTTGCCGGCGCTGCGCGCGCGCCCGTCGTTTTCCACCGCGAGCGGACAGATCCGGATTCCGCCAGCCGGCTACGACATCGGCGAGTTGATCGGCAAGGGCGGCATGGGCGAGGTGCTCGCCGCGCACGATCTCAAGATCGGGCGAGACATCGCGATCAAGCGCATGCACGGCGAGCAATCGCCACGGTCGATGTCGCGCTTCCTGCGCGAGGCGCACGTCCAGGCGCGGCTCGAGCATCCGGCGATCGTACCGGTCCACGACCTCGGCACCGACGAGGCCGGGCGGCTGTTCTTCACGATGAAGCGGCTGGTCGGCGTCACGCTCGCCGATCGCCTCACCGAAACCGAACCGATCCATCCGCTGCTGCGCGCGTTCATCGAGGTCGCACTCGCGATCGACTTCGCGCACGCGCGCAACGTCGTCCATCGCGATCTCAAGCCGGCGAACATCATGCTCGGCGAGTTCGGCGAGGTCTACGTGCTTGACTGGGGGGTCGCGCGCGAGCTCGATTCCCGCGACGACATCCTCACCGACGAGGGTGGCGTCACGCCGCTCGACGCAGCTGGGGATATCACCGCCACCAAGGCGGGCGCCGTGCTCGGCACCCCGGGCTACATGTCCCCCGAACAGGTGCGCGGAGATCCGGCAGGCACCGCCGCCGATATCTACGCGCTCGGTGCGATGTTGTTCGAGAT
>JACCYD010000373.1 GCA_013696695.1 Deltaproteobacteria bacterium
AGACGTCGCTGTCGATGACGAGCGACTGAAATCGAAACACGGCGACGGCGCCACGAACCGAAAAATCGATGCCGTTGACCGAGCCAGTGCCCGCACCGCGAACGCCGCCGCTGATCTCGCCGGTCTCGGTATTGATCGAGACGCTCGACGAGATCGTGATCGGCAGCAGCGTCTGACCAGCGACGGGCTCCAGATCGCCCGGCAGCACGGCGCCGCCCGACGGTTGCAACAGGCCGCAATGCGCTCCACCTGACTCGAGGCATCCCCACGGGCATCCCTCGATCGTGGGCTCTGCGCCTTCCGCGCTGCACGAGCGGAGCACGGTGCCACCGGAACCATCGCTGAAGCATTCCGTGATCGCCGCGGTGCACGCGCCCGCATCGGGAAGCGTGGCTGGGCCATCGCTCGCCGCATCGGCGGGCGAATCGGGCGCTGTGTACTGGCATGCCGCGACGATCGACGCGGCGATCACACTCACCGCCACGACCCGGGCTCGGAAGCGCTTCACCGCCTCAGCGTACACCTCTGCTCGACGGCAATCTACGAAGTCGCGATCGGCGGCGGCTTCACGGCGTAGTCGTAGTAGGCACTCGGATCGCCAGTCTTACCGTCCATCGCCGCGCGCGCGACGTTGAACATCTCGCGTGCTGTCACGTAGTGCAGCGCAATTCCTTCACGTGCGTGGTGAGCAAGCGCACTGTGCATGGTTCGTCCACCCTCGCCGAGCAGCGACGCGGCCGTCTTTTCGATCGCGCCGTGAGTGTGAACCTTGACGAAGATCCACTCGGGGCGGCCCTCGATATGGATCCGCTGGTCGATCCACGAGCTCACGCGCTCCGCGCTCGGCGGATCGTCGCCGGTCAACGCGCCGTTCTCGAGCCGCACGCCGAAGCGCTTCTTGGTCAGCGCGAGTGGGCCGGTGATCATCAACAACCGATCATCGAAGTGCTCGCCGACCTTCGCGCGTGAACCGCGATCGTAGCTGCGCCGCTTCGAGAGATCGCCGGTCGGCCAGTAGATCTGGTTGACCTTGTCGGGCTGACACGGATCCGGCGCCGACGGGAACGTCAGATCGACGTAGCACCCCAGCTTGTACAGCAACAGCAGCTCGTCATCGACGCCGCACCACTTCCGATCCGGGCGGCCGTTCGCGAGGCTCCAGTTGCCGTGGATGAATGCCCACTGGAACTTTCCCTTGGCGTCGCGCGAGATGTGGCCGTGCTCGGCGAACATCTTGAGGTGTTCCTCGATTCGAGGCGCGAGCGTCTCCGCAGTATCGCCGTCGTGGTGGAGATGAAACTCGACCTCGCCGTAGCCGGCACGGACGAGCTTCCCCAGCTGGTCGAGGAAATGGGGTCGGTATTCTTCACCGGGAAAGAACCAACCGTGCCGTGGGGGGCGCCCGTTGCTGTCGCGAAACTCGCCCAGTGCCGCGTAGCGCTCGGCCCACGCGTCGACGCGCGCGACACCTACTTCCTCGGGAGCACCGCCCCACAGGGGTTCGTAGTGATCGCAGAGAGCGAACAGCAGGTGTGACGGTCCGTCGTGACGCGATCGAACACGACGGATGAGGTGGCGGCCGTAATCGGCGAGCCAGGTATGAAGGTTCTTGTCGCGAAGACGGGCTAGCACGCAGACTGCATGGTAGCGGAAACCGACGTGGTTGATCTCTACGGACCCCTTCTCGAGAAGGCCCTGTTTCCGGCCTATGAAGCTGCGCGCGGGCGCCCCACCGTGCCGTTGCTGCGCTACCTGGTGCGCACGGAGGAGTGGTCGCCGGACCGACTGCGGGAGCTGCAGCTCGGCTTGCTCCGGCGGCTCGTCCGTCACGCCCATCGCCACACCGCCCACTATCGCGGCGTCCTCGAGGCGCGTGGGATGGAGCCCGAGGATCTGCGGTCACTCGACGATCTGCGCCAGCTGCCCATTCTCGATCGCCAGACGGTGACGACCACGCTCGAAGCACGCACGGCCACCGCACCGCCACACCCGGTGGTCACCAAGTCGACCAGCGGGACGACCGGTCAACCCGTGGTGGTCAAGTACAACGCCGAGTCTCGCCACTGGCGCGATGCCACGCGGTGGCGCGGCTACGGCTGGGCTGGCTATCGCATCGGCATGCGCGCCGTGCACTACTGGGGCTTCGGGCCGCCCAAGGAGAGCTGGATCGGGCGGCAGAAGGTCGCGCTCGATCGGTTCCTCAAGCGCGACTTCTACGTCGATTGCACGCCGCGCGGAGATGGTGCGCTCGCGAGTGCGGTCGCCGACATCGTCGATTTCCAGCCGCAGGTGATGGTCGCGTATTCGTCGGGCGCCGCCGCGCTCGCGCGGTACGTGCTCGAGCACGGCAAGAAGGCGTGGAAGCCGTTCCCGGTGCTCGTCGGCGCAGAGCGGCTGTGGCCGTCCGATCGCGAGGCGATCGAGGAAGCGTTCGGTCCCACGTTCGAGACCTACGGTTGCCGCGAGGTCATGCTGATCGGGTCGGAGTGCGAGGCGCATCAGGGCATGCACGTCTCGATGGAGACCATGATCGTCGAGCTGCTCGTCACCGAGGCCGACGGCAGCAAGCGGGTCGCACTACCCGGCGAGACCGGCGAGGTCGCGATCACCGATCTCCACAACCTCGCGTGCCCGATGATCCGGTACATCACCGGCGATCTCGCGGTGGCGCACGGGGAGACCCGTTGCAGCTGCGGCCGCGGGCTCGCGAAGATCGGGCCGATCGAGGGGCGCGTCGCCGAGACGCTGCACGACGGTCAGGGCAACGCGGTCGGCGGGCTGGTGTTCAACATCCTGTTCGGCGTGCTCGAGCACGTCGCCGAGAAGTTCCAGGTCGTGCAGAAGCTCGACGGCAGCGTGGTGATGAAGGTGGTGCCGAACGGCTCGCCGAGCCTGCCCGACAAGGCGGTGCGCGCGCTGCAATCGTTCGCGGACAAGTACTTGCCGCAGACGCGGTTCACGATCGAGTACGTCGACGACATCCCGCTGACCGCCGCCGGCAAGCGCAAGGTCGTCGTCGTCGAGAAGCCGGCGTGACCGTGGGGTAGGGTAGGGGCGTGCGCGTCCCGCTCGTCCTCGTGACCGGTTTTCTCGGCAGCGGCAAGACCACGCTGATCAACCGGCTGCTCGCCCGCAGGGCAGGCCGCGACGACGGCACCAAGCTCGGCGTGATCGTCAACGAGCTCGGCGCGATCGATATCGACGGGGCGCTGCTCGGCGGCGACACCCAGCGCCAGATCACGTTACCGGGCGGCTGCGTGTGCTGCGTCATGGGAGACGCACTCGACACCACACTGCTCGAGCTGGTCGAGGCGAATCCGGGGCTCGGTGCGATCGTGCTCGAGACCACCGGCGTCGCCGAGCCGTTGCCGATCGCC
>JACCYD010000426.1 GCA_013696695.1 Deltaproteobacteria bacterium
AGACGTCGCAGAACGGCTCGGTCATGACGACGTCGATCGCCCGGCTGCCACCGAACCCGTCGCCCTTGCCGTCGTCCCACCAGTTGTTGTCCTCGTGGGGGCGACCGATGCAGGCGGTGCAAACTGCCAGCAACAGGGCAAGCGCGCGCATGCGCGAGGGAGTGCAGCCGCCGTGCCCCTGCGGTTGGCCCGCAGTTCAGCCGGTTAGCGAGCGCACTGGCAAGTCGAGTAGCCGATGTTGGCAGCGAATCGACCAACGCCGCCGCCGCGGTAGCCACACACGCTGGATGGATCTGCGCTACGCATCCGCATGCTCGATTTCCGGCCGTTCGAGACGGCGTCGTTTGTCGCGTTGCGGATCATCAGCGGTCTCCTGTTCGCGTTGCACGGCGTGCAGAAGATCTTCGGCATCCTCGCCGACGCGCCGGCCGAATTCGGAACGCAGATGTGGGCCGGTGGACTGATCGAGCTGATCGGCGGTGTGTGCATCGCGATCGGCCTGTTGACGCGGCCGATGGCGATCCTCGCGTCGGGCACGATGGCGGTCGCGTACATCCAGTTTCACTGGAAGGGAGCCCTCGACCAGAACTTCTTTCCGGCCGTCAATAAAGGCGACGCCGCGGTCCTCTATTGCTTCCTGTTCCTCTACTTCGCCCTGCGCCGCGACAATCCGGCGTCAGTCGATCGCCTGATCTTCGGAAAGCGCTAGCGCCGTGATGGCGCTGGTCTACATCCTCATCGGCATCGTCGCGGTGTTCGTGTGGTTCTGGTGGGCGGGCGACACGCTGTGTCCCCGCTGCGGAACCGAGCTGACGAAGGAGTTCGGTGCGCCGTGGCAGCGGAGCAACCGCTGCTCGTGTGGCTGGCGGACCGGCGAGCGACCTTAGCTACTTCGGGCCCGAGGGTGCGGCGCGGGGCGATCCGCCCGAAGTCGTGGCTCCCCTTCCGGGCGTCGCAGGGCGGATCACGAAGCCAACCACGCGGAGACCCTCGCTCTTGTAGAGCACGCGCTCGCAGCGGCTGCGCCGATCGCGCGCTCGAGCCGCTGGCGATCCGCGGCGTCGAAGGCGGCTTGATTGGCAAAGCCCGCACAGGGGGCTCGTTCGACGATGGTGCCGTTGTCGGAGGTGGGGTGGGGGACCGCGGCCCCGCCGCAGCCGTGACCCACGACAGCACCGTGAGGAGGCGGATCACCGTCGCAGGGTAGGCGGAATTGGAATTCGAAACCTCGCTCGGTGTCCGCTATGCTTGGCTTCGTGGCTCTGGCGTGGCTCGCAGGAATTCTGAGTGTCCTCATGGGGTCGTGCCCGAACGATCCCAGCGACGTGTTGTTCGGCCAGTACGACGGCAACGCGCCGGGCGCCACGATCGCGGTCGTCCGCGACGGTGCGATCATCTACGAGCGATCGTTCGGCATCGCGAACCTCGATACCGGCGAGAAGGCCTCGAGCCAGACCAACTACCGGCTCGCATCGATCACCAAGACGTTCACCGGCATGGCGATCCATATGCTGGCGGAGAAGAAGTTGCTGTCGATCGGAGATCCGGTCACGCGCTTTCTCCCGGAGCTCAACGAAGTCGCGCCGAAGGTCACGCTCAAGCACCTGTTGATGCACACCTCGGGGTTGCCGGAATACGAGAAGCTGCTGCCCCAGAGCGATCCGAAGGCGCCGCTCAAGCAGATCGTCGATCGCGACGTGCTCGCGATGATCAAGTCACAGAAGCCGATCACCGAGCCCGGCAAGCGGTACCGCTACAACAACACCGGCTACGCGCTGCTCGCGCTCGTGATCGAACGCGTGTCGAAGCTGTCGTACGCCGAGTTCCTCCACCGCAACATCTTCACGCCCGTCGGCATGGCGTCGTCGCTGGTCTACGCGAAGGACGCGAAGATTCCGAACCGAGCGCTCGGCTACAGCGCTACCGACTTGCGGTTCACCAATACCGATCAGGATCGCACCACCGCCGTGCTCGGCGACGGCGGCGTTTACTCGTCGGCGAAAGATCTCGCGTTGTGGATCGACGCGCTCGATCATCACAAGTTGATCGATGCCAAGCGGCTCGCCGAAGCCACCAGCGCTCAGGTCCGCACCGACACGCCGGGCCTGTCGTACGGCCTCGGCTGGCGCGTCGGTGAGGAGCGGGGCGAGCGCGTCGCGTTCCACACCGGCACGACGAGCGGGTTCAAGAACGTCCTGCTGTGGGTGCCGTCGCGCAGGCTCGGCGTGATCGTGCTGACCAACCGGCGACAAGGCGATCCGCTGTGGCTCGGTTGGTTGTTGCTGCAACGGTTCTGGGATCCCGTGCAGAGCGCCGTGCCGATGCCGACGATTGCCCCGACGCCTGTTCTGCCGACCCCGATCTTGCCGTAGGCGACGTAACCGCCGGCCCTGTGGCTACTCGAGCAGGCTGCGCAGCATCCACGCGGTCTTCTCGTGGACCTGCATCCGCTGCGTGAGCAGATCGCACGTGGGCTGATCGCTCGCACCGTCGGCCGCCTTGAAGACCTCGCGTGCCGTGCGCGCGACCGTCTCGTGGCCTTCGACGAGCCGCTGGATCATGTCCTCGGCTTTCGGCACGCCATCCTCTTCCTTGATCGACGACAGCTCGCCGAACTGCTTGTACGTGCCGGGCGCGGGCACACCGAGAGCGCGAATGCGTTCGGCGACGAGATCCACGGCGAGCGCGAGCTCGTTGTACTGGGTCTCGAACATCAGGTGCAGCGTCTGGAACATCTTGCCGGTCACGTTCCAGTGAAAGTTGTGGGTCTTGAGATAGAGCGTGTAGGTGTCGGCGAGGACGCGCGACAGGCCGCCGGCGATCTCCTTGCGCTTGCTTTCGTCGATCCCGATGTCGATCTTCATGAGGTCTTTTACCGCATAGACTCGCGCCATGTCTGAACGGTTCGTCGAAGGGTTTGCGGTCTCGATGTCCAAGCTCGCGGCGCTGTACGGCACCGCGGCGCTCTCGCACGCAAAGGTCTCGAAGGTGCTGTCGAAGAAGTCGATCTGGGAAGACATCGCGATGACGTTCGGTGACGGCGACGAAGACGAAGGTTCGCCGGCGGTGGTCGAAGGGCTCGATGCGCTCGCGGCCGGCAAGGTGCCGAGGTCTCCTATCCCGAGCGCCTGACGCAGCTCGTGCTGCACGCGTATGCCGAGCCGTTGAAGCCAGAGACGATGGAATCGAACTTCATGCCCGCCGCCGACGACGGGTTGTGGAATCCGGCGTTCAAGGCGCTCGGCATGAAGACGATCGCGAAGCAGTGGGGCAAATCGAACCTCCCGTTCCCCACCAAGGCCGCAAAGAAGGCGGGATGGGGCTGGCCGATCTTCACCGTCGTCGAGCCGGCGGCTCTCGCGCTGTGGAAGGCGGAGCTCGCCACGCCGTGGCGCAAGAAGCTCGCGACGCTGCCCAACACCACGTTCGACCCGGATGCCGACGAGGACGACGAGGACGCGTTCATGAGCCGCGATGAGGTCGAGGCCGGGATCGCGGCGCTCGAGAAGTGGGTCACCAAGGCCTCGAAGCCCTTCGCGACGAAGAAGCTGGCAGCTTCGAAGACCGGCAACGCGCTCGTGCTGATCCTCGACGGCGATCAGTGAACGCGCGGGCCACGATGACCGGGCAAGCGCGACAGAGCGTCGATGACCGTGCAACACGATGACCGAGGACCCGCGGGCGTCATATCACTGCGTGCGGGCTATGCGACGGTCGCGCGCGGCTATCGCGAGCAGATCGGCGGCGAGCTGGCAGGCAAGCCGCTCGATCGCGCGTTCCTCGCGGCGTTCGCGGAGCGCTGTCGCGGCCGGATCGCCGACGTCGGCTGCGGACCGGGACACGTCGCGGCGTTTCTTGCCGAGCACGGCGCAGAGGTCGAAGGGCTCGATCTGTCGCCCGCGATGATCGAGGAGGCGAGGGCGGCGTTTCCGGCGCTCGCGTTTCGCGTCGCCGACATGTTCGCGCTGCCGTACGAGCCAGGTGCCCTCGCCGGGATTGTCTCGTTCTACTCGGTCGTGCACCTGCGCACCGACGAGCTCGCGGCGCCGTTCGCCGAGTTTCATCGCGTGCTCGCAGCTGGCGGCCTCCTCGCGGTGGCGTTTCACGTCGGTACCGAAACGGTGCACGTCGACGAGCTGTTCGGTGCTGCGACCAGCCTCGACTTCATGTTTCACGAGCCCGGCGCCGTGAGCGCGGCGCTGGTCTCGGCGGGCTTTACGCTCGAAGCGCGCCTCGATCGTGCGCCGTATCCGGGTGTCGAGCACGCGAGCCAGCGGACCTACGTGCTCGCCCGCAAGTAACTTCGGTTGGAGTCGTGCCGGCTCCTGGGCGATGATGCGACGATGTACCGGCTGGGCGCAGCTCTGCTCGTCGGCTGTGGTCGCCGGCGCAGCCCGCCGCGAAGATGTTCATCGACGAGATCGTCGCCGATACAGCTCCGACTCCCTGCGAGTGATCACAGCGGCTTCGCGAGGTAGATCGCGGTCTCGTTCGGCATGTACGGCCCGTAGAGCCGGGTGTCGACACCGCACAACGCGTAGCCGAGCCGCTCGTACGCGGCGACCGCCGGGACGTTGACGTTGCTGGTCTCGATCCACACATGATCCGCGCCGACCTCGCGACCGTGCGCTTCGGCGCGCTCGATCAGCGCACGCCCGACGCCGCGTCGTCGCCAGGTTGGATCGATGTAGAGGAACCACAGGGTGAGGCGTGCGTTCCACGGCTGGTACTCGACGGTCGCGAAGCCCCGCACGCCGCCGTCGTCAGCGACCCAGCCGACGCGCCAGCGCGCCCACGCCGCGAACACCTCGTCGATCTCGTAGCGCTTGACGAGCGGCGCATCGAGCTGGCGCTCGACGAGCTCGATACCCCGCGGCCTGGTGACGATGTCGAACACCGTCTGCGTCTCGAACGAGGTGTCGATCGCCTCGACGGCCTCCCGGTCGGTCTTGCGATCGAGCGTACGGATCACGAGCGCCATCGCGGCACGTTACAGCGAACCGACCGCACGTGCTCCCGTCGAGGACCCTCGCGGCCAGCTCCAAGGCGAAGCGCGCTCGTCGGCGAAGCCCGCAGCCGCGCTCCTCGAGAAGTTCGGGTAGAGTGCGGCATGTCCGACGAACCCCAGCTGCGCACGATGTTGGCGAAGGCGGTCGAGCTCCTTCGCGGAGCCACCGACCTCACGATGGACGAGGTCATCGGGCTGCGCGCGTTACCGGAGTCGGTGCGTACGCCCGAGGTTTGCTATTCACTCGGCGTCATCGAAGGTGCGGCGGCCGCAGCGCGCGCCACGCCGCGCGAGCTGCTCGAAGACCACGATCTGCTGACCGCCGCGAAGCGCACGTAATCAACTCGGCGCGGCTCGCAGGGCAGCCCGGCGCAACACGACGCTGGTGAGTAGGACCCCGAGCAGTGCACCGGAGAT
>JACCYD010000451.1 GCA_013696695.1 Deltaproteobacteria bacterium
GATGCGAACACGGTCTCGAGATCGACGAGCACGTCGAGCACCGCCTCGTCGATGATCGCCGCGCGATCGGTGCCGACCTTCGAGCGCGCGCTCGCGATGCGCGCCGGATTGGTGAGGCGCTCGGCCCACGCGATCAGCTGGTCGATGGCAAGGTGCTCTGGATCCCACGCGGCGGCTTCGTCGAAGCGCGCGTCGTCAAAGTCGGCGAGCTTGCGCTTGAGGATCGGGCGCTCGCCGTTGCGCATCCGGCGATCTGGCTTGAGGACGTAGCCCTCCCGCAGGTTGTTCGCGATCGCGGGGAGTCCAAATCGCGCGGGTAGCTCCGTCGGACCGGTGACCTCGAGGCGATCGAGATCGTCGCGGCGGCCGCGGCCGATCACCGGCGCGGTCGTCAAGCCGGCCGCACCCGCGAGCTCCTCGACCTCGACGAACGCGATCAGCTCGCCATCATCGTCGTCGCCGGTGGCGACCAGCAGATCGAACATCGCCCATCGCAGATCCGGCGCGTACCAGACGCCGGTCTGCACGGCGGACAAGCCGGGCGCCGACGGCACGTCGGGATGTGGATACGCACCGCCGAACAGCTCGCCGAAACACACGACCTGCGGGGCGTCGAGCGCGCGTGCGATGCACCGAGCGCGGTCCGCGAGCTCGGGCGCGATCAGCTGCCAGCCGAAAAACGACGCGTCGGGGGCGAGCCAATCCTTGCGCTTGCCGAAGCGAACTACCTCGCCAGCGACGCCGATCACGAAGTTCGCGCCGTGCAGCTTCTCGGTCGCGACCCACAGACCTCCGGCCTTGTCGGTCGCGTTGCCGATCTTGGGGTAGGCCCGAAATCGCATCGTGGCAGCGTAGCAGCGCCGGTGAGCTAACCATGATGGCCGTCGCGACCGGTCCGAATGTCCCGGATCTATCAATCGATACCCTCGGATCGGGCGACCTATACGGCCCAGATAGGTCGTTCGTGATGGTGCCGCGAGGCGATATCCTGGGATCGCACGACGTCGCGATCGAGCAGCGGTTCGGGGATAGTCCAGTCGTGACCGCGTTGCTCCCTCCACCGAAGCGCTCGTTCGCGTGCGAGCTCGGTGCCGTACCACCTGCGGCGCGCGCGCGGATGGAAGGCTGCTCGTGGCGCGGTGACGATCCGCGGTGTCCGCGCTGGGATGCGCTCGCGTATCTGCGCGTCGATCACGTGACGTTCGACGGAGCGATCGGCGAGGGCGAGCTGGTCGTCGCGACGGCGATCGCGGCGCGCTCGGTCGAGCTGTTCCGCCGGTTGTGGCAGCTCGGTTTCCCGATCCGGCAGCTGCGACTGGTCGACGACTACGGCGCCTCAGACGACGCGTCGATGCAGGCCGACAACTCGTCCGCGTTCAACTTCCGTACGATCGCCGGCTCCCAGACGCTCTCGCACCATGCGCTGGGTCGCGCGATCGATCTCAATCCCGTCGA
The DNA here is from genome assembly GCA_013696695.1 of Deltaproteobacteria bacterium. Classification (GTDB taxonomy): domain Bacteria; phylum Myxococcota_A; class Polyangia; order Haliangiales; family Haliangiaceae; genus JABFXX01. The sequence continues at coordinate 1,456 of JACCYD010000451.1, forward strand.
GAATCCATGGCGCAAGCCGAACCGGATCGAGCCGCCAGCCGGCGCGGCGTTCGCGGATCGGCGAGACGTTCGGCCCGGCATGATCGTGCGGTCCGGGCCGGTGGTCGTTACTTTTGACGAGCTCGGCTTCGAGTGGGGTGGGGACTGGCTACACGCGTTCGACGATCATCACGTGATGATCCGCTGACTACTCGAGGCGCTCGCGGCACGGGAAGTCGCACGACTTGCGGTGCGCGCAGTCGTACGCGCAACCGGCGGCGAGTGCGAACAGGGTGAGGATCTCGTCGGCCGGGCCGATCGGGACGGCCTTGCGTGCGGCGCGCGTGGCGACGACGAGCGTCGCCTGATCGTTCGCGTACGGCGTGTCGGTGAAGCCGAGCCGGAACAGCGTGTCGCGCACGATCCGGTGGGGCGTGACCGTGAAGTCGCCGAGGTCGTCGTAGCGAATCACGCCGAGCTTGCCGAGCATGTCCATCATCCAGAACAGCTCCGTGCGAAACAGCCCGCGACCGAGTGCGGCATCGAGCGAGGCGAATGCGTCCGCCGCAGACGCGCGACCATCGAGCTGTGCTGCGAGCTCGGGCACCTCGGCACACCGGCGCGCGGCGAGCGAGGCGAGCATCAACGCGCGCGCATCGATCTGCGCGGGCAGGTTCTCGGGGACGGTCCCCTGATAGAGGTCGCCGAGCACGCCCGCTTTATCGAGCGCTGCGAACGAAGCGACCACCGACGCGCGATCGCGATCGAGCCGGAACGCGAGCGCCGCGGCAACGGCGGTGCGGTAGACGACCTCGTCGGCGCCTTCGACCCACGCCTCGGCGTCGAGCCCGAAATCCGACGGCTGATACGTGGCGACGCGTGCCTTGTCGACAGCGTCCGACCACCACGATGCGATGCGCGAGGTGGTCTCGGCCCGCACGTCGTCGGTGAAGCCCTGCGCGAACCGCGACGTCGGCACCACCCGCTCGCGGTTGCGAGGCGTCGGCACGTTGTCGGCCGAGAGATGGCGGAGCGGGGCGGGGAGCAGCGATCCGGTGGGCGCGGTTGCCGCGACCGGGATCGAATTCTCTGGCGCGGCCTCGCCCGCGGGCGCGGCGTCGTCGTCGAGCATGTTCGGGATCACCGGCTCGGGCTCGGGCCTGTCCTCGGCGAGGAACTCGTCCGGGTCGATCTGCGCTCCGAGCGCGATGTACTTCTCGGCGCGTGGCCCCGCCGTCACCGCGATGCCGACGGTCCGCAACAGGCCCGCCCCGATCACGATCTGCAACCAGATCTCGAGGGCCGGCCGCGAGGGCACGACTCCGGCGTACACCGCCGACGCCAGGTGCTTGTAGATCTCGTCCTTGTGATAAGTGCGCTGGGCGACCAGATCGAGCACGGTCTTGCCGAGTAGTGGATTGAGGTGCCACACGCGATCGAGCACGGTGATCGCGGTGTCGTCCTCGCCGGTGCAGGCGCCGAGCGCGAGCATGAATGGCGATGGCACGATCGTGGAGCCGCCGACGCCGAGGAAGCGCAGCATCACGGCCGGGCGATCGCGATCCCACAGCTTCGCGGTGCGCAGCCTCGATCGGAGATCCTTGAACGATTCGCCCTTCGCGGGGGTCTCCTTGCACACCCGCACGAGGGCGACCAACGCGCCGCGCGTGTCCTGTCCGATCTGTGGAAGGTCGACGACCTGAGGCATCGCTGCGAGCGTACACCTGTGCTTAGAGTCGGTGTGGTGAGGGCGCTGCTCGTCGCGCTGACCGGCCTGGTAGCTCCGGGTTTCGCGCAGGCGCTGATGCGTCAACGGCGCGCCGCGTGGATCGCGTGGGCGGCGATGATCGCCGCGCTGTTCGCGACCACCTTCACCGTGTGGGCGGTGTTCCTCGCGTTCGCCGTATTCCTGGCGACCGCGGTCGACGCCGTCCTCCGCTATCGCAGGCTTCGCCCCAAGATCCGCTGGAGCTGGCTCGATCCGCTGCTGTTGTTCGGCGTCAACGTTGCCGTTCAGGTGCTGCTCCGCATCTTCGTGTTCGAGGCGTTCAAGGCGCCGTCGACCTCGATGAACCCGACGCTCCAGGTCGGCGATCACTTCTTCATCAACAAGCTCGCCTCGGTGTCGCGCGGTGACCTGATCACGTTCCGCCACCCGTGCGAGCCCGATCGCGACTACATCAAGCGCGTCGTCGCCGTCGGTGGCGACAAGATCGAGATCCGCTGCGGCGTCCTCTATCTCGATGGCAAGGCCGTCGAGCGCACGCTCGTCGACGCAGCGTGCACCTACCAGGATTTCCGCGAGGGCTGGGGCGGCCAGCAGGGCGAGTGGTACAGCATCGAGTGCAGCCGCTATCGCGAGACCATCGATGGCCGCTCGTTCGAGATCTTCCACGAGCGCGATCGCCCCGCGCGAGATGCCGCGCCCGACGGCCGCGCTGACTCGAAGGACTTCCCGGTCGACGAGCTACGAGGCTGTCGCAATCAGGAAGGCGGGCGGGGTGGCGACGGCGCCAATCAGCCGGAAGGCAAGCTCGTGGTCACGTCAGAGGACGGCGATCAGTGCAAGCCGCACCAGCACTTCGTCGTGCCCGACGGCGCGGTCTTCACGCTCGGCGACAACCGTGCAAACTCGAACGACTCGCGGTTCTGGGGCGTGGTCCCGATCTCGAACATCAAGGGCCGAGTCACCGGCATCTGGTACCCGCCGTCGCGGTTCGGCGGCGTGCAGTAGTTAGAGCTCGTCGGCGCCGACGTCGGCTGCGTCAGCGGGGCGAGGATCTCCGTCGAAGTCATGATCGAGCGTTGTGGCTGCTGCTGCGTCGATCGCGATACTGCCAGCCTGAATGTGGTAGTCGAACGGCGCGACATCGGGTGACACGAAGTTTAGTCCCGAGATGTTGGTTGCGAGGATGCTGTTAGGGTAGGTGCAGACGACTCCGCCGCTCGTGTTCACCCCATTGCGCACGATGATGTTGTTGGGGAACGGGGTCTCAGGCTGGTTAGCTCCAAAGACGCAGCTCACGCCAACCGCGTTGTCGACGATCGTATTGAACTCGACGACGTTCCCGACAGCTGATGCGAAGATGTCGATGCCTGTTCCTCCGTTGCGAAAGACGAAGCTGTTTCGGACGACGAAGACTCCCGCATCGAGTCGCATTCCAGTGCCTGCATTGCCAGACACCACGCATCGGTCGAACCTCCCGGTCGCGTTGACCAGATCCACACCACCCTCGTTGTTGTCGCGAAAGATGGAGTCGGTTGCGACGAGTGTCGCTCCTCGGCCCTCGAACCCAAACCGGGCATTGCCTCTCATGATCGAGCGGCTGATCGTCAGCTTCACGT
>JACCYD010000454.1 GCA_013696695.1 Deltaproteobacteria bacterium
GGCGCGCACGCTCCTCCTCGGTAGGCGCCGCGATCGGAATCACGTCGTACTTCTTCGCATCGAGCGCCTGCGTGACGCGCCGGATCGCGCCGCCCTTGCCGGCGGCATCGCAGCCTTCGAACGCGCAGACGACCGAGATGTTGTCGAACTTCGCGTGGCGCGTGAGCAGGTTCAGCCGGCTCTGCAGGTTGTTGAGCTCGTCACTGTACGCCGGCTTGTCGACCTTGTGATCGAGATCGAGCTTGTCGAGCACCGACACGCCGTCGATCGAATGGATGCGTGCAGGCGCGCGCACCTCTCGCTTCGGCGCCGGCTCCTCGAGGCGGCGCTTGAGGGAATCGAGGATGGTCTTGCCGATCGTGAGGTTGCGATAGCGCTCGTCCCCACCCTCGACCACCAACCACGGCGCGTCGGCGGTGCTGGTCTCGCGCAGCATGTGCTGAGCCACTTCCTGGAAGCGGTCGTACATCGCGAGGTGCTTCCAGTCGGTGTCGGTGACGCGCCAGCGCGTGTGCTTCTTCTTCGACAGCTTGTCGAATCGCTTCTTCTGGCCCTTCTTCGACAGGTGGAGCCAGAACTTGAGGAGCAGCGCGCCCTCGTCGGTCAGCATCTGCTCGAACCGCAAGATCTGATCGATCTCGGCCGTCAGCTTCGCGCTCTTGATCTCACCGTACACGCGCTTGATGAACGGCTGCGAGTACCACGAGCCGACGAAGATGCCGATCCGCCCCTTCGCCGGCAGCGCGCGCCAGAACCGGTACATCGGCGGACGCCCGGCAATGTCGTCGCCGACCGGGCTCATCGCGTTGGTCTGGACGTGCCGCGGATCCATCCACTCGTTGATCAGGTTGAGCGTGTCGCCCTTGCCGGCACCGTCGACACCACCGATCAGGATGATGACCGGAAACTTCTTCTGCTTGACCAGCTCGTACTGCGCGGTCAGGAGCGCGTGGCGGAGCTCGGGCTCCTCCTTGTCGTAGCGCTCTTTGTCGATCTCGTGTCCCAGCTCCGCTGATTCGAACATTGCGCCAACCTATCGAAGATTCAGCCGGCGCGCAGCTAATCCGGACTCAGCTCGCGTACTTGACCCCCAGGACATCTACGATCTTCTCGGCGGTGGCCAGGTCGATACCCAGCGCTTCTCGCACCTGGTCCAGGAGCTCGTCCTCGTCTGGATCGACCAGGCCGCCGCTGGCCATCGCGATGTCGAGTGCGAGCACGAGCGTCTTCTGCTTGACGATGTCGCTCGAGATCTCCGACAGCGCCTTCACCCAGTCCTCTTTGGACGGGCGCATCAGACGGAGCTCGGCGACTTTCTCCTTGAGCTCGAGGATGTTCGCTTGCCGGAGCTCTGGAATCGTCGCGACGTACGCGTCGAACACCGGAGACATCTCGTCGTCCTTGAAGTCCGACATCAACATCATCCCGTGCAGCAACAGCACGGAGTCCTTCGGCGTGGTCTCGATCTCGTACGAACGGCGCGGCATGCGCGCACGATCCCAAAACCGCGGGCGCAAGGCCAGCGGTTCGGCTTGCAGATGCTCAGCGATGATCCCAGTGCAGCAGCACGGCATCTTCGTTGTCAGCCGCGGCCCGTAAGAACTCGTTGAGAATCGCCGCGACCTCGTTCTCGTCCTCGTAGAGCTCGAACGCCGGGACCGCGATCGATACCAGCTCGGGCTGCAGCATCACGAGGTTGTTGCCGAGATACGTCGCCGGCTGGGTACCGGTCAGGCACGCGAGCATCGTCGACTCGGGCCACAACGGGAACGGCACCACGATGTCCTCGTGCGCCTTCGCGAGCATCGCACTGTGATTTCCGCGTGACGCGGCAGGCGTGAGGAACCCCCACAGGTCGCGGTCGTAGATCTTCTTCGCGAGCTCGTGGCGCTCCGGCGGGGCGACTTGCGCTACCAGCTGCAGCATCGCCTTGAAGCCGAGCGTCTTGCGGCGATGGTTGACGTACTGCTCGGTCTCGTTGCGGCGCGCGAGATCCTTGAGCTGCTCGGGAGATGGCGGGGTGATCGCCGTGTAGATCGCGCACATTCCCATCAGGTGGTTCCTGGTTGGTGGGGCTCGACGGTGACCTCGACCGACAGCGTCTCGCCACCACCACCGACATAGATCGTGCCGCTGGTCGGCGTCGCATCGAGGTAGTTGCGGCCGACGGCAACGCGCACGTGATCCGTCTGCGTCAGGATGCCGTTCGTCGGATCGAACCCCTTCCAGCCGACCTGCGGCAGGTACATCTGCACCCACGCGTGCGAGGCCTCGCTCTGCCGGGCGTTGTCCGGATTCTCGTGCCGAGGGCCGGTGTAGATGTAGCCGCAGACGTACCGCGACGGCACGCCGAGCAACCGCGCGAGACAGATCATCACGTTCGTGAAGTCCTGACAGACGCCGCGACGATTGACGTAGACGTCGAACGCGGTGGTGTAGAGGTTGGTCGAGTTCTGCACGTAGGAGTACTCGCGAAAGATCGTGTGGTTGATGTCGAGCAAGGTGTCGAGGAGGTCCGACTCGTTACGCTTGACGAAGCTCATCGCATATTCCGCGAGCTCGCCGAGCTCCGACTCGGGGAGCTCCGGCGGCAACAGATACGGATCGAGCACCTGGCGCTGCCACGGCATCCACACCAGCGGGAATGCGCTGGTGACCCGCAAGGGACCGAAGCCGAGCGGATCGACATCGAGGACGTCGACGACGCTCTTCGATTCGATCACCATCTCGGAGTATTCGGTCTCGATCGCCATCCGGCGCACGCGATTTCCGAACACGTCCTCGTAGTCGCGAAACTGCGACGGCACCGAGACGGTCAGCTCGTGCGACCGCACGTTCTGCAACCGATCGTGCATCGGTGCCAGGCGCAACACGTGGGTCGAGCGCTCGACTGGCTTGACGTACTTGTAGACCGTGCGGTGCGTGACGTCGTACGTGCACGGCTCGGCGCGCTTGGGCCGGCGACGCTCGCGCGGCGTGTCGACCGCACCGCCCGTCGACGTCTCGGTGATCACCGCACCTTCGCGCAGCACGAGGAGCGAGCCCGGTGCGAGCTGGCGCCACACCAGTGCGGTGCCCGCATCGCCGTCGCGCGCAGGTAGCTGATCGGTACACACGATCATGCCCTTGCGCGCCTTCGCGCCGCGCCGCGTGAGATCGACACCGAGATCGTCATCGCCAAACGCGATCCTCTCGTACGGTGGCGTCAGCGTGCCGAGATGCAGGGGGGCACCTCGTCGATCGGCGTGCACCAGCAGGTCGCGCCCGTCGGTCAGGCACATCGTCAGCTCGCCGACTTCGTTGAGCGCGCCGAACCACTCGGTGACGATCTCGAGATCGATATCTGCGAGGTTGCGCCAGCCGTACTCGACGAACCGGTTGAGCAAGCCGCAGAAGATCGCCTCGGTATCGGTGGACCCCACCGGCTCGAACGGTCCGGGGACCTCGGTGGGCTTGCGATCGAGCGAGCCGGCGTGCGCCATCAGCCAGTCGCGACGGCCCCACGTGCGAGAGAATGGCTGCGTGTTGGCATCCGAGAGCGCGCCCCACGTGGCGGCGCGAATATGGAGCACGAACAAGCTCGACTCGACCTGCTCCCAGGCGAGCGCGAGCTGGCTGCGCATCGAGGCTTGCGGCGGCGCCGGCTCTTTCAAGATCGAGACGCTCGGCTCGCCGGCCGGGTAATACCCGAGGCCCCAGCCGTCGGGCAGGGTGCGGCCGGGGTTCAGGCAATCGAGGGTGAACGAGGGTGCGAGCTCGCCTTCGAACGACATCGCGAGCAGGTTCGGCACTGGGCCGACTCTAGCGCGGTGCGAAGGGGGGCTTGCGCGGTCGCGGGGCCGGAATTAACGGCTCTGTCAGGAGGTACCCAAATGCGACGTTTCCCAGCAATGCTGATGGCAGCAAGCTTGGCGGCGACGCCTGTGAGCGCAGCTGCTGGGCCGTCCGAGAAATCCGAAGACAGGTCAGTCGAGATGTCCGACCGGTTCGAGTGGTCGAGCGGTCGGAGTCACCTCGGCGTGATGGTGATGGGGCTTACGCCGGAATTGCGAAAGCACTTCGGCGCCCGCGCGTCTCGCGGAGCGAGCTACATGGTCTCGCACTCGAAGTGGGAGACCAGCAGCGTGACGGCCGCGCACGTACCCGGAGAAGCTTTACCGACGACCTCGCCGATCTTGCGATGAAGCACGAGGTCGAGCTTCGCAAACCCGGTGCGGTGCGTTGGTTCGTTGACGACGATGCCACCGCTTGTGACGCACGTTTCGGCCGTGTACACGACTCGGTTCTTGCCCGACCGGATCACCTCGATCACGAGCTCGGCCGGCAGCGCCAGCGTCGAGGACATGACAGCGGCCATCGCCGACGGCTCGATCACGACTTGAAGTCGTGCCGGCGAACACGTGCGTGGAGGGCGGTGTGCTTCGCGGTCCGCATTCCACCTCGCAAGGCAGCGGTCGATCGGGATCTCTCTACCCTCGACCGTGATGGTTACCTTGCATGCTCCGCTGCACGGCGTGACGTCGATGCACGAGGCTGCGCCCGTTGGACGAAGGTCAGTCGAGCAATCGTACAGGTGGGTGCGGTGGCTGACGGAATCGTCCACGGCATAACAGCCCTCGCCGAGATGCCGAGGCTGTGGACGAGATGCGCAGGCACGCTTCTCACAGTGGGTCGCGACCACGAGCTCGCCGGCACGTTCGCGCACACCGGCAGTTCCGCTGCATCCGATGAAACACATTGCGGAGAGCCCGATCGCAACCACGACTCGCACGCTGCCATCTTCGCGGCAGCGATCGCGCAACTCAAGCCCCGCGACAGTTGCGGAGTGGGGCGAGCACCATTGGTGAGGTTCCGATGATGACTCTGGGAGGACCGGAGCGCTGGCGGCCGATCGCGTACACCGCCATCGCCGACCGGGGACAAGCGAAACGAATCGTCGATGCGCTGCACCGGCAGGGGTACTTGGTGCTCGAGCACGCGACCGGGTTTCATCTGGTGGCGTCGCTCGCCGACGTGATCGAAGGCGGGCGAAGCTCGCTGGTGTGGCCGCAGTTGATCGTCGCGGACGTGCGATCGCCCGGCCGTTCCGGCGCCTCGATCGCGAATGGGCTTCGGGATCTCGGGATCGAGATCCCGATCATCCTGATCTCCGGCGAGCACGATCTGGTGCCGCCGCGCGATCAGATGTTCGTGGTCGAGGCCGAGGCGGCAGTGAGCCGGGTTCCCGAGCTTGCCCAACACTGGTCGCCGATTCGCCTCCTCGATCGACCACGCGAACCCGAGCGAATGCTCGCCTCGTAAGCGACGTGAGCGAGCCAACGTTCGCCTCAAGCCGCTGAGATGTCGACGCATCTCGGCCGGCTACTGGAGTAGCCGCTGTGCCAATTCGCAGGTGAGTTGTTGCGATTTGATGTCGTGCAAGCGCGCGACGTGTGGTTGTCGAGCGTCGTCCGGACGGGCGGCACGAGCTGTGCTGATGCGGCTCGGCACCTACCCGAGGAGCGATTGACTAGATGATGACGATGAAGAACGTATTTGCGGGGCTGACGATCAGCCTCGGTCTTGTTGGCTGCGTTGACGACAGTTCGGACAAACCACTCACGAGCGACGTCAAAGGCGGCGTCGAAGGTAAGGCGGAAGCGTGGGGCAGCTC
>JACCYD010000488.1 GCA_013696695.1 Deltaproteobacteria bacterium
AATCACATCGACGCGGACCACGCGTTCCTGCACGGCCCCGCGACATTTCTCTACCCGACGCACCTCCGCGCCTCCGCCGTCGAGGTCGAGCTGACGCCGCCCGACGGCTGGGCGGTGACGTCCGCGATGGCCTGGGAGCCAGGGGTGAGGATGACCGCGGCGAGTGTCGACGAGCTCTACGATCATCCGATCCACGTCGGCCCGGTTCGCACGTATTCAGTGCCGGCGAAGGTGCCGGTCAAGCTCGCGATCTGGGGCGACCGCGCGCCGGGCGGCACGTTCGACGAGCAGCGGCTGGTCACCGATCTCGCGGCGATCGTCGACGATCACGTCGCGCGCGTCGGTGAGGCACCGTTCCCGAACTACACGTTCTTGATCATGCTCGCGCACGACGCCTACGGCGGGCTCGAGCACCGCGCGTCGAGCGTCAACCTCTATCACCCGCACTTCGCGGCGTCGCGCAAGGCGTACGAAGGGCTGCTCGAGCTGCTCTCGCACGAGCACTTCCACGCGTGGAACGGCAAGCGCATCGCGCCGAAGCCGCTTCTCGACTTCGATTACGCGCGCGAGGCGTACACGCCGTGTCTGTGGGTGATGGAAGGCCTGACCAGCCACTACGATCGCTACGCGCTCAAGTCGTCGAATCGGATCAGCGCGAAGAGCTTTCTCGACAAGCTGCTCGACGACTGGGCACGCCTGATGGCCACCCCCGGCCGATCGCGCCACAGCCTCGAGCAGAGCTCGTTCGACGCCTGGATCAAGCTCTACAAGCCCGACGAATCGAACCTCAACACGACGGTCAGCTACTACCTCAAGGGCGGCCTCGTGATGGCCGTGCTCGATCTCCACATCCGTCGCCGCACCGAGGGCGCGAAGTCGCTCGACGACGTGCTGCGTCTGCTGTGGACGCGGTTCGGCGCGGTCGGCGAGCCGCACCCTGACAACCTCCAGCCGATCTTCGAGGAGGCCACCGGCCTCGCCCTCGGCGAAGTCTTCGACCGCCAGATCCGTGGCACCGAGGATCCTGATTTTGCGGGCGAGCTCGGCCACCTCGGCCTCGAGCTACGGATGACGCAGGATCCGGGGCAGGTCACCGACGGTGCGAACGCGATCTGGCTCGGTGCGACCACGCAGGGCATCCGCGTCACCGCCGTGTTCGACGGCGGTCCAGCCCACGCGGCCGGGCTGTCTCCCGGCGACGAGATCATCGCGATCGATGGCTTCCGCGCCTCGAACGATGGCGACCTCCGCAACCTCGCGGGGGCTCGCAAGCCGGGGGATTCCGTGACGCTGGCCGTGTTCCGCCGGCATCGCCTCGTCGAGCTGCCACTCACGCTCGCGGGCGCGCCCCCGACGCGCTACGAGATCGCGGCGGTGGCCGAGCCAGCCGCCGGCGCCGCCGCGCGCTACCAGGCCTGGCTGGGTGAGGCACATCCCGGTGCCCAGTCGCTCGCGACCGTCACGACGACCTCGCGCTGGATCTGATCGAGCGCTATCACGCCTGACGATGCGACTCGCGATCCGGCTTGTTCCCTCGCAGCTCGAGGAGATCGACAGCGTGATCCGGCTGGTGCAGAGCCGCGAGTAGCTAGAAGCGGCCGTTCAACAACAGACCCGCGGCGCCGGGGGCGCCGGTCGCGCTGACACGCACCTCGCTGGTACCGCTCTTCTTCGAGCGCGCGACGAAGTACAGCGCGGTGCCGCCGATGATCATCGCGCCGCCGACCGCGGTGAGGATGATCTGCATCTGCTCGGCCTTCTCGCCATCCTTCTCGAGCTGCACGATGCCGTCCCAGCCGAGCGCGTCGTTCGGTCCCCAACCCACCTGCATGCCGGTCTCGGGATCGATCGGTGGGCCCTGCGTGATCTGATCGCTCTTGCTCGCGGCCTTCGAGCCGAAGAAGACGCCTGCCGCGAGCGCGACCACGCCGGCGCCCGCGATGCCGAGGCCCGCGATCTTGAGACCCCCACCACCGCCACCCGTCTCCTTCGGTGGAGGTCTTGGGGGCGTCGTGGTGCCGGTGACCTGGCCGTTCGGATCGGGCTTCGGATCAGGCTTCAACTCCGGCGGCGGCGGCTCGGGCTTCTTGACGCAGACCTCGCCCTCTTTACCGCCGAGCTCCTTCCAGATGCCGCTGGCCTCGGCGAGCACGTAGTTCGCCGCGGAGCCGGTGGGCTCCTTCTCTAAATACATGCAGAAGTACTTCAGCGCCTCGTACGGCTTCTTGAGCTCCTTGTACTCGTGGCCGACGTTCGAGAGCAGCACGCCGAGCGCGGTCGGAGCGATCGCGTACGCGTCGAGGTAGTCCTTGATCGCGCCTTCGTGATCGCCCTTCTGGCTCTTCGCGATCGCTTGCTTCGCGAGGCGTTCGATATCGGTCTTCTGCGCCGGCGTCGGTGGGGATAGTGATGGCTTCGGTTGAGCCACGGCGACGCCGAGCGACAGCACGAGCAGCGCGGACACGCGCGCGAAACCCATCATGCGAGAAGCGTAACTCAGATCAGGTGCTGAAACATCGGCGCCAGTCGAGCCACCACGTCGTCGTGGATCAGCCCGTTCGACGCGACCAGCCCGTGCTGGTGCTTGAGCTCGCGCGTGTAGTCGATCGGCCTACCAAGGAGGTCCGTGAGCTTGCCGCCGGCACGAACCAGGATGGCCTCGGGACCACAGGTGTCCCAGGCCTTGGTCTTCGACGCCGGATTGACGTAGAGGTCGCGCACGGCCATCGCGATCAACCCGAGCTTCGCGCCGACCGACGCGATGTTGAGCTCGTCCTTGATACCGAGCTCGGCCTTGATGCGATCGACGTGGTCGCTGCGATGCGACTTCGATGCGACGAGCCTCGCTTCGGTGGAGCTCGCGATGTTCGACACCTGGAGCGGGCTGATGTTGTCGCCGACCTTGACGAACGCGCCTTTGGGCGTCGCCCAGTAGGTGCGATCCTGCGCCGGCATGTGGACGACGCCGACCTTGGGGCGACCGTCGATGCAGAGGCCGATCATCACGGCGAAGCCATCGGAGCCGATGATGAAATCCTTGGTGCCGTCGATCGGATCGATCAGCCACAACCGCTGCGAGCCCAGCGCGCTTTCGGCGGGCGTCAGCTCCTCGGAGATCAGCTGATCGCTCGGGAACGCCTCGGTCAGGCCCGCGACGATCATCTCCGACGCGAGGCGATCCGCGACCGTCACCGGCTCGTCGCCGTCCTTGAGCTCGACGCCGAGCTTGCCGCCCTTCTGGATCCGCCACGCTTCGGCGCCCGCCTTGTTCGCGAGTGCGAGTGCGACCTGGAGCTCCTGCTCGAGCGTCTGATCGTCGTGCGCGACCATCAGTTGCTCCCTCCGCGCGGCCACAGCAGCGCCTTGGTCTCGTCGACCGTCGCCACCGTCCGGCCCGACAGCTTCGCCATCTGCACCGCCGCCGCGACCAGCTCGCCGTTGCTCTTCGCCATCTCGCCATGCGGCAAATAGAAATTGTCCTCGAGGCCGACGCGCACGTCGCCGCCGAGCGACAGCGCCGCCATCGCGAGCGGCCATTGCTCGCGGCTGATGCCGATCACCTTCCATCGCGATCCCGCCGGCGCTTGCTCGGCCTGGAACGCGAGGTGACGCGCGGTCGCCGGAATGCCACCGACGACGCCCATGATGAACGAGAAGTGGAACGGCGCCTCGATCAAGCCGAGATCCGCGAGCACGCGGTGGCTGTTGGTGTGGCCGACGTCGAAGCACTCCATCTCCGGCTTCGTGCCGTGCTCCTTCATCGCCTTCGCGAACCCGATGATGTCGTCGAACGAGTTGGTGAACACGAACTGGAACGCGAACTGCTTCTTCGCCTCGTTCCACTTCGCGTAGTTCATCGAGCCCATGTTGAGCGCCGCGACGTGCGGCTTGAGCGCGAGGTGGCTGATGCGCTCCGACATCGGACCCGCGCCGCCGGTCGACCAGTTGATCAACACGGGGCAGCGCTTCTTGGTCTCTTCCATGATCGAGGCGAACGTGTCCTTCGACCACGTCGGCGAGCCGTCATCGGCGCGCGCGTGGATGTGCACGATCGCTGCACCGGCGTCGTACGCGCGCTTCGCCTCGTCTGCGATCTCGATCGGCGTATACGGGATCGCCGGGCAATGTTTCTTGGTCGTGACGGCGCCGGTGAGGGCGCAGGAAATGATCACCTTGTCGGCGCTGGACACGACGGCAGCCTTCCCAAGAAGCCGCCCTGAGTCAAGCAACAGGTCGATGCCAAACGTGGGATCAGCCGGGCTTGAACGTCAGCGGATACGTGACCTCGACGGCGCCGCCACCGTCGGGGCGCGGGAATCGGAACTTGCGAATCTTTTCGGCGACGCAGGTCTCGAGATCGGGGTGAACACCGGTCGCCGTGGCATCGGAGACCGTGCCGTCGAGCCCGACCTTGAACCTCGCCACCACGCGGCCCTCGATCGTCGGGTTCTGCATCAGCAGGGCCTCGTAGCAGTAGCGGATCGCGGTGAAGTTCTCGCGCACCACACGATGGATCGAGTCCTTCGGGATCGCGCCAACGACTTCGAGCTCACCATCGGTCAGCACGGCGGGGCCGCCTCCGCCTTCCTTCGAGCACGAGCCGAATGGATCGCTGTCGACGTCCTTGCACACATGGGAGCCGACACCCGCATCCGGGGCGCCACCACCGCCCGGTTCCAGATCGCCGGGTTTGGCGCCGCCGACGCCCTTGCTGGACCCGCCACACGCGACGAGGAGAACGAACGCCAGCCTCGTCATGCGGGCTTGAACGTGAACGGATACGACACTTCGACCTTCGCGGCCGACGGCGGAAACTTGAGCTCCTTGACCGCCTTCGACACGCACTCCTCGACGTCGGGGTGAACGCCCTCGCACTTGACGTCGCTGACGCTGCCCTGCGGCTCGATCGTGAACTTCGCCATCACCTTGCCCTCGATCCCTGGATTCATCATCAGCGTCTTCTCGTAACAGAACTGCAGTTTGGTGACGTTGTCCTTCATCACCTTGCGAACGACGTCCTTGCCCATCGAGCCGGTCATCTCCATGTCGCCGTCGAGCAGCACCTGGATGTCCGGTGGGCCGCCGCCCGGCTTGCTGCCCGTGGGATCCGGCGTTGGATCGTTGGCTCCGCCGACGACGCCGTCTCCCTTCGAGCCTCCGCGATCCTTGTCCTCGATCGAGGCGGGTAACTCGGACGTGCCGCCCTTCTTCTTACAGGCGACGAGCAAGCTCGCTGCGAGGACCACTGCGAACGTCAGCCTCGACATCCAACGGATATGCCACTGCCACCCCGATGGTTCAAGGATCTGGCCGTGCCAGCCTGGCAATCTCGTGGCGGCCCTGGCGAACCGTCGTTCCAGGCGTAGGCTACGGCATGCGCTTTCTCCTCGCGTGCGTGCTCGCCGCGTGCTCGAGCTCGTCGAACACGGTGACGTCCGCGCCGTTCGCGAGCGCGCCGCAGCCGATCGTGGTCAAGCCCGATCCGCGTGCGACCACGCTCCGGGTGATGACCTATAACGTCAACTTCGGACTGCGTGGCGATCGCTCGGGCATCGATGCGGTGCGCAAGGTCAGCCCCGATCTCGTGCTGCTTCAGGAGAC
>JACCYD010000509.1 GCA_013696695.1 Deltaproteobacteria bacterium
TAGCCGTGGATCTCGATGGCAAGACCGTGGTCGTCGTCGGTTTGGCGCAGACCGGCATCGCGTGCGCGAAGTTCTGTGCGAAGCGCGGTGCGCGCGTCACCGTGGTCGACATCAAGTCGCCGGAGCAGCTCGCGAAGCAGATCTCCGAACTGGACGGCACGACGGTGAAGATCCAGCTCGGGGCATTCGACCTGGGCACGTTCATCGCGGCCGAGCTGATCGTGATGTCACCGGGTGTGCCACATGGCAACGAGACGCGCGCTGCGATGGCCGCCGGGATTCCGGTACTCGCGGAGATCGAGCTCGCGTATCGCTTCATTCATCCAGGCGCGAAGCTGATCGCGATCACCGGCACCAACGGCAAGTCCACGACGACGGCGCTCACCGGCAAGCTGTGCGAGGCGAGCGGGCGGCCGACATTCTGCGGGGGCAACCTCGGCAACATGCCGATGATCGATGTCGTCGACCATCCCGCGAACGTCGACGGTGGGTTGATCGTCGTCGAGGTCGCCGCGTTCATGCTGGAGAATTGCTCGACGTTTCGCGCGCACGCGGGCGTGCTGACCAACGTCACCGAGGATCACCTCGATCGCTTCGGCACGATGCAGCACTACGCCGAGATCAAGGGTCGGATCTGGGACTACCAGCGGCCCGACGATGTCGCGATCGCCAATGCGAACGATGATTGGGTGATCAAGGAGACGGCCGGAATCCCGTCGCGGCTATTCACGTTCGACTCGACGGCCAAGGGCTCGGTCGCCCCACCGAAGCAGGGCGCGTTCCTGTCGGTGGATCGCAAAGAGATCGTGCTCCGGCTCCCCGCCGAGGAGCGGTATCCGGTCGACGATCTCGTGATCGTGGGCAGCCACAACCTCGAGAACGCGATGTGCGCGTATCTCGCGACGCGCCTGCTCGGCATTCCGGTCGAGGCCGTGCGCGCCGGCGCCCGCGCGTATCGCCCGTTGCCTCACCGCATGGAGCTGGTCGGCGACAAGTCGGACGTCCTGTTCTACGACGACAGCAAGGGCACCAACGTGGCGTCGGTCGCGGCATCGGTGCGCGGCTTTCCGCGGCCGCTCGTGTTGATCGCCGGTGGCGTCGACAAGGGCGGCTCGTACACCGCGATGCTCGATGCGCTCGACGGTGTGTGCAAGGGCATCGTGCTGATCGGCAAGGCAGCGCCGATCATCCGCGCGGCGATCGACGCCCATCGAAGCTCGTTGGAAACCGCGGCCTCCGCGTTCCTCGCCAGCTACCCGGTGATCGACGCCACCGACATGCACGATGCCGTGCGCCGGGCGACCGAGCTGTGTGCGGCGGGCGATGCCGTGGTGCTGTCGCCTGCATGTGCGAGCTACGACATGTTTCAGAATTTTGGCCATCGCGGCCGCGTGTTCCGCGAGGCGGTGGCTGCGGTCGGCGCGAAGCGCCTCGATCTCGCGTAACCAGATCGCCGGCCGCCGCCACGATCATGGGATGGCGCAGTATCATCGTCGCGTGATGCGGCCGATCCTGATCGTGTTCCTGCTCGCTGCGTGCGGCGCCGAGCCGACCTCGCGGATTCCGAAGAAACCGAACACCGAGCTCGTCGTCGGTGAGTACGAGCGACGGCCACCAGCCGGCACTTCGGCGTTTCGGTTCGGATCCGATGGCACGTACACCGTCGCGAAGAACAAGGGGGAGATGGAGCGCACCCCGCATGTCTCCGAGGGCACGTACAAGGTCGACGGCGACACGCTGACGTTCGAGACCCAGCGCGGCGAGTGTGCCGAGCAGAAGACCGGCAGCTACAAGGTCAACATCAGCAAGATCGGCATCCGCTTCATCGAGAAGATCGAAGATGCCTGCGACTGGCGCGCGCGGCTCGCCGGCCAGACGCTGTGGCGACTCAAGTAGGCCGCTTCGCGGACGCGTGCAGCGTAGCCGATCAGGTCTTGCAGCCGCGCGGGTTCCAGCACGACAGCTGCGGGCCAGAGCTCGGTGCCGAGGTGCGCTGGTAGAAGAACGGCACGATCGCGGTGGTCGGGGCGCGGCGCTCGGGGAACGCGGTGTCGGTGACGATCGCCTTCACGCAATCGGCGATCCTCTTCGAGGCGCGGACCGATAGGCCGGGCGTCGCGACGTCGATGCCGTCGAGCTTGCCGGTGCGATGGATCGCGAGCTTGATCTCGAGCTTGCCCGCGCCGCGCACCTGGCCGGCGGTGTCGAGATAGCACTTGTTGATGTCCGTCGTGTAGAAGCGCATCTGGTCGGCGACTTCCGACGCCTCGAGCGACTTCGATGCGGGCGTCTGCAGCTTCGCGAGCTTGGGCAACGCGCGAGGAGCATCGGCCACGGCGACGGCGGGAACGAACAGAGCGACGAGGGCGAGCGACGTGTGGATCCGCATGGTGGTGTGCACCTGATGTGCAGCGGCCGTACCAGCCGCAACCCGCGATGATCGCGTGAGTCGCCGAGGGTCGATGTCTACCTCGATAGACGCGTGGGATGCGTGCCCTCACCCACGCAGGTTCATGTCTGCTTGCGGAGCTGGATGACTGGCGAGCCGTAATACAGCGCATCCGCGAGCTTGCGATTGTGCGCGAGCGGCTTGTCGAAGCGCGTCAACCGCATGCCTTCGAAGCCCCGCTGGGTGTCGGCGACATTCACCACCCAGCGCGCATCGTCCCAGACCTCTTTCCAGCCCATCGCAAAGGCCGTGGCGTCGAGGAGCTTGCGCGGAATCACGCTGCGTCCCTCGAGGCGCGAGAACATGAAAGAAACGATGCTGGTCACGCGTTCGGAGACCGGGGTGAAGAACACCGCGACGCGCAGGGAGAACGGCCGCTGCTCGGCGGTCTGCGGATCGCGCCAGTGCAGCGTGTAGATCGAATAGATCGGCGAGAACCGCGTGACCCAATCGTTGTGGAGCACGTCGCCGTTCTTGATCATCAGCAGCGGCAGCAACCGGCTCGCGCGCTGGGGGGCGATGTAGCTGACCTCGGTGCGATCGCCTTCGCAGCGCGTCTCGACGCGCACGCGCGCGGAATCTTCCTCGCTCCAGCCGAGCCGATCGTGCACGTACGGCGTGTGCTCGTTCTCGCTGAAGTTGTCGACCACCACGTGGAGTGGCGCCTTGGCCACCTGCGCGTGTGCGCCGATGAAGTCCCAGCCATCGGTATCGATCGCGGGTAACGCGGAGACACCTGGATTCGCGAGCCACAGCCAGCCGAGGTGCTCGAACACTTGGTACGAGGCCGCGCTGCACTTGGTCTCGGGGACCGCAGGCGACCTGCCGTCGCCGGCACCGTCGAAGTGCCAGCCGTGATAGCCGCACGCGAGGCGACCATCGGGGCGCACGCGACCCTTGGATAGCGGAGCGTGACGATGTGGACAGCGATCGACGAGCGCGCGCGGCGTGCCGCTGGCATCGCGCCACAACGCGAAGCCGACGCCGCCGATCTCGACACGCACGGGCTTGGCTCGCAGCCTGGAAGCGCGCAGCACCGGATGAACGTGACGCGTCAGATCCGTCATGGCCGAGCTTTCATCATGACGACCTCCGACTTCTGGCCGCAACCCCGAACACCTGATCGACGAGCGAGTGGAGGACGCGGCGAGCGCGCTCGACATCGGCATCGCTCGCGCCGTCGAGCTCGAGGGCGATGCTCTCGAGCGCGCCGAGGAGGCCGTAGAACACGAACGGATCGCGGCGCTTGCCGTCGAGGTCTCGCGCCGCGCGGTCCATGATCTTGACGATCTCGCCGCGCACCCATCGCCGGCGCGCTGCGAGCAGCGAATCGGAACGCATCGCGAGCTCGACCAGCTCGCGTACGGCGCGGCCGACGCCACCACGCCGGTTGGTGCTCTGCGCTGCACGGCTCGGCCGGCGACCCGCGACCGGTGCGCCGAGCTGCGCGCGACCGGAGAAGAAGCCGAGGAACAGATCGATGCCGGCGCGCACGCCTGCAAGAGGATCGTCGGGTGCCGCGCTACGCGATGCCTCGATCGCGCGAAGTAGATCGCCGGTCCACAGCTCGTGGAGTGCCGCGAGCACGGCTTCCTTGCTCGCGAAGTAACGATAGAAAGTGCGGCGCGCGAGCTTGGCCTCGAGGAGGATGTCCTCGACGCGTGCGGCGGTGATGCCTTCGCGCGCGAACACCTGGGTGGCCGCGGTCAGGATCGTGTTGCGGAGCACGGAGGACGCGAGGTCGCGCTGGCCTGAGGCTTGAGCGCGACGAGGCTTGACGATCGACCGAGACGGCTCCACGCGCTGTGAATACATCATGTATCCATCACCAGCAACCAAGAACTGCACCCCTCGACACAGATGGTTTTCGGAGATCCCACTCGAGGTCGCGATGGCCACCGGCGCTTTGCGCTTGAGCGCTATGAATACGCCGTGTATACCGCGGACATGCAAACGCAACTGCGCGAGCTCGGCCTCCGCATGCTGCGCTCGGCGACCAGCCCGACCACAGGTTCGGCGGGTTACTGGTCGCGGCTGGCGTCGATCATCGCGCCTAGCGAGTGGATCTATCGCGACGCGCATTACCTGGTCGCCGATCTCGAGCTCGACGCATCGGCCGCGCGCCGCTTCGTGCCGTGGCCGTTGCGATTAGCCACGCCGCATCGCGCGCAGGTGTTCGCGAGCTACTTCCCGTTCACGACGTTCGGCTCGGTGTATCGCGAGGCCGGCGTGGTCTTCGACGTGATGCACCGCCGCACGCGCGCGATCTATTGCCCGTGGATGCTCGTCGACGACGATGTCGCGCTGATCGCGGGGCGCGAGCTGCTCGGCTATCCGAAGAAGCTCGGCGAATTCACCTGGCAACTCGGCGTCGACGGCACGTGCGATGGCGATGCTCGCGACACGCCCATCCACGCGGTCGCGCGCCGGCGAGGGCACACGCTGATCACGATGACCGGAACGCTTGGCCACGAGCTCGTCACGCCCCCGCCGATGCTCGGCCGGCCACATCGCAACGTCCGCACGTCGCTCGGCCTCGCCTTGCCGAAGCTGATCGCGTTCACGCCGCGCGAGCGCGTGGTGTCGGTTCGCCACGCGAAGCTCGACGTCGCGATCACCGGCTCGTCACGCGATCCGTTGCACGAGATGGGGCTCGGTCGCGTGCTCGCCGCGCGGCTGCATCGCGTCGATCTCGGCGGTCGCCTGCCGATTCCGATCGGCCTCACGTCACCCCTCGCCCTCGCCCGCCAGCTGCTGCTGCGGAGCCACTGATGCTCGCCGTCGTGACCGGCGCGGGTTCCGGCATTGGCGCGGCGCTGTGCCGTGCGCTCGGCCGGCGCGGAGCTCACGTGATCGCGGCCGATGTCGACGAGCGCGCTGCCGCGGCGACCGCCGCTTCGATTCCCGAGGCCACGTTCGTCCGCTGTGACGTCACGATCGCAGATGACGTCGAGGCACTCGCGGCAGGCGCCTGGCGCGAGGGGGCCGTCGATCTGTGGATCAACAATGCCGGCATCGCGATCGGCGGCGCCACCGACGAACTATCTCTCGCCGACTGGCGGCGCGTACTCGACGTCAACCTCGCCGGCGTCGTGCATGGCGTTCATGCGGCGTACCCGCGGATGGTCGCGCGACGCGGTGGTCACCTCGTCAACGTGGCGAGCGTCGCCGGGCTCGCGCCGTATCCGCTCGCGTTGCCGTACACGACCAGCAAGCATGCGGTGGTCGGCCTGTCGCAAGCGCTGCGCGCCGAGGCGCGAATGCACGGCGTCAAGGTCAGCGTCGCGTGCCCCGGCATGATCAAGACGCCGATCTGGGAGCGCTCCGAAGTTCGCGGCGGCCTCGCGAACGGACGCGGCCGGATGTTCGAGCGGATCGCCGGTGCGATGACCGCCGACGCGTGCGCCGCTGCGATCCTTCGCGGCCTCGATGCGAATCGCGGCGTCATCCCGGTGACGTTCGAGGCGCGCGCCGTGTGGATGCTCAATCGCATCTCACCCGCGCTGGCAACCGCGGTGTCGTCGTGCCTCGCGGGTTTCGCGCGCCGGCTCGCGTAAAACCGATTTGGCGTTTCGAGCCAGAACGCCCGTGATTCCGCGTGGCTGGAGGGGTGGATCCTGTCCCCGACTTCGATCTGTGCGAGATCACTCGATCGTGAAGTCGCGCAGCGCGCGCATGCGCGGGCCGAATGTCTTGGTCGTGCGCTGAGCGAGTGCGTCGATGCGGCCGAGCTTGATCGTCTGGGTCTCGCGCACGGCGCAGTGGCCTTCCGTCTTGCGCGCCGAGCGGTAGGCGAGCGACACGGATAGCGCGACCTCGCGCTGTCGATCCGCCGGGTCGATCGCCAGGTACCAGGTGCAAGCGAGGCCGTGGCCCGTGGAGCGCGAGGGCACCGCGCGACAACCGCCACCATAGGCCGTGGCATCGCGCAGCGCGTGGGCGAGCGGTGCCGACATGAGATACGCCTCGTCGGGTGCGTCGGTCTCGTAGCTGCGCCGGCGAAACGTCGTGAACGGGAGGCTCAGACCGAGGGTGAAGAAGGCCGCGGCGCCGCGGAGCAGCGTGCCGCCGTGGAGGTAGCTCGAGTGCGTTTGCTTCGGTGGGAGCTTCTCTCCCGTGACCTCGGCGAGCTGTTCCCAGGTGGCCGGGTGGCCGAGCGAGCCACCGCCGGGCTCGACGAGATCGACCGAAGCGTCGAGCCCGTCGACGGGAACCACGTGGGTCCGGAGCTGCACGCGCACGAACTGCGCCCGGCCGGCGATTCGATCGCGTTCGCCCGAGCTCGCACCCGCGAGGGCGCGCGCGAGCTGATCGTGGCGGACGACCTCGACATGGATGTGCGGGTCCGCATCCTTTGTCAGCGCGCGGCGGACGAACGCGCGATCGTCACCCGAGCCATCGTTGGCGGCGCACACGGCCTCCCGATAGTGCCGCTTCGATGCCAGCGTCTGGAGGTTCGGGCCGCACCCGACGAGCGCCAACGCCAGGAGCGCCCGCATCAGCGGAGCCCCGAAACGAAGGGGAAGGTCATCACGAGGTGAAGCTCGTGGATCGGCCGGTCGGCGGAGAACGCGATCTGATGTGCGATCTCGAAGTTGGCGATGATCAGGGACGTGCGGACGCCGGTGCGCATCTCGTCGTCGATCCGGCCCGCGATGAGATGGGGAATGATCGCGAACTTCGTCGAGACGAAGCCGGGCTTGCTCTGCGCCAGCCCGATGCCAAACACGGCGAGATGCTCGCGTCCCATGACGTACGAGTAGCCGCCTTCGATCCAGAGCCCGTACGACGATGGTCGGCCGAAGCGGATCAACCTGCCCAGCAACGCGTCGAGCGTGAACGCGTGGTCGTTCTCGCCGGTCATCCGGCTGTGAAGGCCGAGTGCGCTGCGCGAGATCCAGTGCACCGTCTGCGGCGGCAACCGGTAGTAGACCGGTTCTCCCCCCTGCTCCACGATCTCGCGCGGTGGCGGCGCCGCTGGCTCCGACAGCTCGAACGATCCGGCATCGGCCCGCGCGTTCGCGAGCGCCACCAGCCACGCGATCAGCGCGATCCTCATGCAAGACCGATCAGCACGCGCAGTGCCAGGCGGCTTCGCACCGGTTCCCGCGGGTTGGCGGATCCGACGGCGCGTCAGTGAAGCAGCCGACTCACAGGTGGCAAACCTCGGGTGACGCCGGTGTCACGCCTCGCGCCAGCATTGTTAAAAACTGGCCCCGTTCCCGGCAACGTGCCGAGATGATTCCGATGAGTCTTCGCCCGATCGCCGCGCCGCGCATCGAGCGAGCTCCATCTCAACCACCGGTGCGGTTCGCGCGCCTGTCGCGCCTCGCGCACCGGTTTCGCAGTGCGCGCAGCAGAAAACAGGATCCCGAGATCGATCCGACGTTGCCCGCGACGTCGGCGATCGTCGACGTCCAGCAGCCGATCGCGGATGTTCCCGAGCGGCCGTACGATCTGTTGCTGCTCGGTGCCGCCCTCGGGCTGCTCGCGATCGGCACCGTCGCGATCTTCTCGTCGACCGCCGCCGACGGCATGGCGCATCACAAGAACCCGACGCACTACCT
>JACCYD010000548.1 GCA_013696695.1 Deltaproteobacteria bacterium
GTGGGGATCTCGCCGCTCGAATCGACATCGGGGGCCGGGATGCTGCGCTGGCGGATGCGATCGGTGAGATCGGCGACCGTGATCGCCTTGCCCTCGGCGAGCACGACCGCGCGCTCGATCGCGTTGCGGAGCTCGCGCACGTTACCGGGCCACGAGTACGCCTCGAGTGCGGCGATCGCGGCCGGATCGATCGTCCGGACGTCGCTACCGCTCTGGCCGCGCACCTCCTTGAGGAAGCGCTCCGCGAGCGGGCGAATCTCGTCGACGCGTTCGCGCAGCGGCGGGATCTGGAGCGTCATCGTGTTGAGGCGGTAGAGCAGATCCTGGCGGAACCGACCGGCGGTCACCATCGCCTCGAGATCGCGGTGGGTCGCGGCGATCACGCGCACGTCGACGTCGATCTCCTTGTTGCCGCCGACCCGCATCAGCTTCTTGGTCTCGAGCACGCGCAGCAGCGCCGCCTGTGCGCTGGCGGCGAGCTCGCCGATCTCGTCGAGGAGCACGGTGCCGCCGTTCGCCTGCTCGAACATGCCTTGCGCAGCGCGATCGGCGCCGGTGAACGCGCCCTGCTCGTGACCGAACAACACGCTCTCGATCAGCGTGATCGGGATCGCGGCGCAGTTGATGCTGCGCATCGTGGCCTTCCGGCGCGGGCCGCCATCGTGGATGGCGCGTGCGATCACTTCCTTGCCGGTGCCCGTTTCGCCGTGGATGAGCACCGAGATCGTCGACTGCGCGAGGCGCTTGACCGTGGTCATCACGTTCTTCATCGCCGGGTTCTTGACGATCACGGAGGGCGCATCCGTGGGAGCGATCGACGTCGGATCGCCGACGCGCCGTGAAACCTGAAGGGCCGCGATCAGCTCCTCGACCGACGAGCCATCCGTGGGGAACCACGCCACGCCACACGACAGCGGCGGCACGCCTCCACCGAGCTCCAGTGCGAGCGCGCGGATCATGTCGGGCGTGGCTTCTGGTAGCGACACCATCACCGCCGACGGACCGTAGATGCCGACGCGATCGACCGGGCGCATGCGTGGCCGCAGCCGGCTCGCCCACCGGCTGACGTGGCCGTCCTTCGGATCACCGCTCGTCACCATCATCAGCGCGAGCGGGCGCTGGAACTGACGCGCACGCGTGATCTCGTCGGCGAGTGCCCCGACAAAGCGATCGTGGCCATCGAAGCCACGCAGCTGTTCGTCGACCGAGGACAGGATGTGCACCGAGACGCGCACCGGGCCGATCGCGATCTCGTCGACGGGAGCGATCTGCGCGCGCGTGATCTTGGTGCCGTTCTTCTTGGTGCCGTTGGTGCTCTTGAGATCCTCGACCCACAGGCCGTGGTCATCCCAGGTGAAGCGGGCGTGCTGGCGCGACAGCCCCGGATCGGGAATCTCGATGTCGGCCGGGACGGTGCGCCCGACCACCAGCGACTTGCCCTTGTCGAGCGTGGCCACGATGGCGCCGTCGCGGTGATAGAACACCAGCGTCGTTCGCGCGTGGAGAACAGTCTCGCCCCTGACGGTGGTTTGGGTCTTGAAGTCCATTTGCGTGATCACGCAAGATCTTGCTCGCCCATGATGGCAGAGATGTAAGGAAACACAAGGGCTTACGTGTGGCCTCGAGGTTGCTCAATGGGACAGGACAACTTCTCGGAGGACACATGATCGACGGACTTCTCACCATCGCCGGCGGACTTCTTGCTGCTTCTGCTCTGATCATCGCTCGCAAGCCAAATGCGGCCGCGTTGATCGACAAGCTCACGCCGGCCCAGGGCTGGATCGGCGTCGTGATGTTCTTCTGGGGCGTGTGGAACGCGATCTCCATCATCCGTCATCTCGGCGCGTTGATGCATGCACCACTGTTCCTCGTCGTCGGCACGGGCCTGGTTGCCATGCAGCTCGTCGTTGGCTTCCTGCTCGGGTTCGGTCTGATCACGAAGTGGACGCTCAGCGGTAACCCGATGGCGATGGCGCGCGGTCAAGCGATTCGCCAGAAGCTCGCGGCCTATCAGGGCGTGTTCGGGTTGATCGCGATCGCGACGGGCTCGCTGTTCGTCGTGCTCAACGTCGTCTGATTCTGCTTCTGACTTCATCCCACCCACCAACTACCGAGGTCACGTTCGCTGCGAACGTGGCTTTTTTCGTCGGAGATCATCAGTGACCAACGAACCGAAGAAATCCACGCTCGCCAAGACCCAGCTCGGATGGTCGGCGGATAAGACCGAAGTCAGCAGCCACCCGTGGGGCGCACAGCCCTACGCACATTTACTCGACCAGCAGCCAGCGCAGCCGGCGCAGCACCAACCGGCGCAGGTGCATGTCCACCAGGACTACGTCCAGCAGGCACAGGCGCACCAGCAACAGGTGCAGACCTACCAGCAGGATCCGTACGCTGCCCTCGTCGCGCAGTACGGTCAGCAGCCGCGGACGAACGCCAACGTGCAATCGCGGTTGCCGGGCGTGCGTGAGAGCGGGCTTCGCGAGCAGCTCCGCGAGCATCGGATCGCGCGTGGCTCCGAGGCGCCACCATCGAAGGCGTCGAAGAAAGCGGCACCGCTGTTCAACGAGACCACGAAGCCGCACCAGTACAACATGGCCTCGGCAGCCTCGAGCTTTGCCGAGCCGTCGACCGTTCCGTACTCGCCGGAGCAGTACCAGCAGTACTACGCGCAGCAACACGCAAGCCCCGTGGCGTACCAGCAGTACGTGCAGCAAGCGGATCGCGCGGTCCAGCAGACGTATGCCGAGAGTCCGGCACAGGTGTACGCGCAGCAAGTGGACGCGCAGTACAAGCCAGCGGAGAGCCCGGCGCAGTATGCGCAGCAGGCGAATCGCGCGGTCGAGCAGACGTACGCGCAGCCAGACCCGGCGCAGTACGCGCAGCAAATGGAGTACGCGCAGCAAGCACCAGCGCAGTACGCGCAGCCGGCGCACTACGCGCAGCAAGCGGCCGTGAACACGTACCAGTACGGCCAGTACGCGCAGCAAGCAGATCATGCCGTGCAGCAGGTGGAGGCGACCGCGTATCCGCCGATCCAGACCGCGAATCAGAACTCGCACTACACGCCGGCGGATCTTGCCGCGCACGGAGCGCACGCGCAGCAGCCGCAGTCGTCGCACGACTATCAGCAGGCGTACGGCCAGGCGTACATCCAGCAGACCTCGCAACAGACCCACGATCAGCAGCAAGCGTACGCGCAGCAGACGCACGCGCAGCAGCAGTACGACCAGGCGTACGGCTACAACGCTCAGCAGGCCCATGATCAGCAGGCGTATGCCCAGGCCTACGCGCAGCAACCGCAGTACCCGCAGAACCAGTACGGCTACGAGCAGATGCCGCAGCAGCAGGTGCAGCAAGCTACAGCGCCGGCTGGCGGCAACGTGCTCGGCGACATGGCGGCGAAGCTGCAGAAGCGCGCCGAGAAGCAGAAGGCGAAGCTCGATGCAGCGCTGAAGAAACAATCCAAGGGCAAGGACAAGGGCGAGCGCTCGATCGCCAGTGCGAATGCGACGGTCGGTCAGTCAGATCGTCGCGACTTCATGAAGCGCACGTACAAGACGCTGTTCTTCGCGATCCTCGCGTTCACCGCGCTGTTGTGGACCTTCCGCAACGTCGGCTTCTTCCAGGAGCTCCTCGAGCCATTCGTCACGTTCTCGCTCAGCGGTCGCTGGCAATGGGGCGTCGTGCTCGCGGCGTTCGTGGCCTCATCGTTCCTCGCCGACCAGTGGGCGAGCAACGCGAAGTCGCGAAAGGTGCAGTACCTCGGGTTGATGTTCTACGTGGTCGCGGAGGCCGTGATCTTCGTGCCGCTGCTCGCCGTGGTAGCCGACAAGACTGCGGCGATCGTCGCCCAGGGTGGCGGCGATCCGAACATCATCCGCGACGCTGCGATCATGACGCTCGCGGTCTTCGGCATGCTGACCGCATCGGTGGTGCTGTCGAAGAAGGACTTCTCGTTCCTGCGCAGTGGCTTGTTCGTGGCGAGCGGTGCGGCGATCGGCGCGGTCGTGCTGTCACTGACGTTCGGCTTCAACCTCGGCCTGCTGTTCTCGGTCGCGATGGTCGTGCTCGCCGGCGGCTACATCCTCTATCAGACGTCGCAGGTGCTCGCGCACTACGATACCGACGCGCACGTCGCCGCCTCGCTCGCGCTGTTCTCGTCGGTCGCGCTGATGTTCTGGTACATGATCAGGATCTTCATGCGCGCCCGCGACTGACAGCTCACCAGAGCAGCGGCGGGTGGCCTTGCCAGAACACCCAGCGCGCCACGTCGGTGACCGGCCCGTCGGTGAGCAACCGCGGATCGGGCGCCTTCGCCGTCAGGTCGAGCTCGACGACGATGCCGGCGAAGCTTCCGGCGATCAGCTTCGTGCGATCGGGGGACATGTCGAGCGCGGTCATCGTCGAGCCGAGGAACGCGTACCACTGCTGCTCGCCGTCGTGATCGAAAGCCCAGATGTAGCCGCTGCGATCGCCGAGCAGGTAACCGAAGCTGGTCGAGCCGACGCAGTACACCCAGGCGCGCTGATCGAACGGCTGCGTCACGTCGGTCTTGCCGGCGACCATCGCGTCGAGGTCGACGATCTGCGAGCCCGAGCCGTAGAGCGCGTGACACGAGCTGAGAATCACCTCGGGGCGATCGTGATGGAACGCCGCGAAGTGCGGATACGACGACATCGGGTCGAACGTGTGCCGGCGCCCGGTCTTGCGGTCGACGACGATGTGCGACGAGTCCTGGGTGCCCATCGCGACGAACCGACCGTTCGGCGAGAGCGCGGCGTGCGGATAGCTGACGCTGTCGGATTCCTCGTCGGGGAGTAGCCGCTTCGCGCCGCGCTCGGTGATCCAGTGAATGCCGTCGTCGCCCCACGCCAGCACCGCGTCTCCGTCGGGAGCGACGGTGGCGCCGTCGACTTCGCAGGTCAGTGTCATCGTGCGGACGCGCGGCCCATCCCAGCCGTCGTGGATCTCGATCCGATCCTCGATGCCCTTCGCGACCCACCGCCGATCGGCGGATTGCGCGAACCACCAGACATCTGGGACCTTCACGACCTTGTCGCGCTGCAGCTCGAACACCTCGACGCCGACGCGCGCGAGCCGGCGCCCGTCGCGCAGATAGGCGAGGGCTGGGATCGACTGACCGAGCCCGTCGTAGTCGAACGGCTCGTACGCCGGCGGAAACAGTGCGCGAGCGCGGCGGTGCTCGCCGGCCGCGTTCAGCGTCACCAGCTGCTCGCGCACGTAGTCGGCCATGTCCTTCCGCGTCTCCGAAGGTTCGTGACCGGCCTTGTTCGGGCCGACGGCGTAGACCTTGCGAACGTAGCCGTTCAACGCGGCCGCGAACACCGTGCCTTCGCGGATCCACCGCGCCGAGGCTTGCTCGATCGAATCGAAGCGCGCCGGCACGACCGCTTCATCGTCATCGTCGTCGTCGTCGTCGTCCTCGCCGTCATCGTCGTCATCGTCATCGTCATCGTCGGGCCTCAATGGAACCTCGACGGTCTCGGTCGCCGAGATCTCGAGTGACCAGATCGCGCCTTCGTCGCCGCCGATCAGGTAGCTCCCGGCGAATGGCTCGATCGACCACAGGTGGCCTTCGAGCTCGTTCGGGACGCGAACCCAGGTCTGGCCGTCATCGTCGGAGAACAGCATCGCGGCCTCGTCGCCGATCGCGAGCAGGCCTTGCGGCGTCTCGATGATCGCCTCGAGGTCGTCGTCCGAGGGCACGTCGTCGACGCTCGTCCACGTCTTGCCGCGATCGAGCGAGCGATAGATCTGGCCGCCATCGGCCGTGATCACCCAGGTGCCCGCCTTGGTGACCACGAGATCGGTCAGTGGCGTGTCCTCGTCCACCGTCACGGTCTGCAACGTGGTGCCGTCCCACCTCCGGATCGTGCCGTTGTAGCCGAGCACGTGCGGCACGCCATCGACGATCTGGACGGATAGCCAGCGTGCGCCATCGTCCTCGCCGACATCCTGATACGTGATGCCGTCGGTCGACTTCAGGATCTCGCCGTCGTCGCCTGCGATCCACCAGCTGCCGTCCGCGGCGCGCTGCAGGTCGAATAGACACGTCTGCGTGCCGACGTCGATCGGCGTCCACGTCAGACCCGAATCGACCGACACGCCGAGAGCACCGTATTCGCCGGTGAGATAGAGCGCGTTGCCGACCTTGAGGATCGAGCGCAGGCCAGGAGTGTTCGGATGCGAGAGCCGGCGCCAGTCGCGGCCGCCATCGTCGCTGACCAGCAGCGTCGGATGGTGATAGCTCCCGCCCACCGCGTAGACGCGCTCTCCGTCGACGTAGAGCGTCCCGAGGTAGCCGAGGTCGTCGTCGGCCTCGTGCGACGTGCGCGTTCGCGTCCGGGGGATTCGCTTGGTCGACATCAGTCCTCGATTTTTCGCGTGAGGTCGCCGATGCCGAGGCCGTGCTCGGCGAGCGCCGCGGCGACCCGCGGATCGTTCTTGTACTTCAGCAGCCACTGCCTGACGGGTTTCGAATCGTCGCGCTGGTAGCGGTCGACCATGCCGCGCGCGACGGCCGGGCCGAGCTGGTCGAGGTACGCGAGGACCTGTTCGCCGACGTGCTCGTGCGGATGGCGAAGGAGCTCGTCGAGGACGGCATCGGAGCCACCCGTGCGAACGAGCGCGCGAATCGTCCATCGCAGGTCGTAGGCGCGGGGGCCGTGGTTCGGAAGCTCGCGCGCTGCGAGGGCACGCGCGAACGTGGCGAGCGGCTCGCGGGACGACGGATCCGGATGATCGCCGAGCCACAGCGCGAGGTTGCCGAGGTACGTGCCGCGCCCCTCGACGAGCGCGGCGTGGAGGTGGTTGCGGCCCTTCGCGGCGAGCTGCTCGACGAACAACGGATCGAACATCGCGATCTCCGACGGCACCGCGACGCCGCGTGCGCGCAGCGTGCGGATCGCAGCGAGGTGGAGCGGAATGTCCTCGGCGCCGACGAATGGCAGCGCGAGCTCGGCGGGGACGTCTCTACGGCGCGCGACGGTCTCGAGGGTAAGGGCGCGCCGCTTCGAGAGGCTATCGTCGTCGTCGATCTTCCTGGGCTCGAGATGCCGGCGGATGATGGATGCAATGTCGCCACCGGCACCGAGGTCGAACATCGCGCACTGATATCCGAGCTCGCCGTCGATCACCGAGGTCATCTTCAGCACGGCCAGCACCTCGGCGCGACGCTCGGGCTCGTGCGCGCCGAGGATCCCGAGCGCGTGGAGCTGACCGTCGGTGATCCGCGCCCTGTGATCGCGCTCGATCTGGCCGCGCACGCCAGCGAGCACGGCATCGAGGCCGCGATGCACCGATGCCAGCGCAAGCGAACACGGACCGCGCTGATCGTCGACCAGATGCGTATCGGCATTCGCGACACCCTCGAGCGCCGCGATCACGGTCTCGGAGATGCCGAGCATGGTAACCGCCGCACACAGCACCTCGATCGCCTCCCCGAGCACCATCATCCCCATCGCCGCTTCGAAGCCGAGACCACGTCCGAACATCTGATCGAGCGAAGGCTCGAGCACGTCGGCGATCCGCTTCGCGTCGCTCGGCTTGCCGGCGCGCGCGAGCACGCTCGCACCGGCCATCCACCGGTACACCGCGCCGTCGTCGCGATCGTTCAACCAGTCGCGCGCCGTCGGCGCCAGGGCGGCGAGATCACCGCGATCGCTTTCGAGCCAGGGGGCGAGCAGCGTCCAGCCGAGCGATGGATCGTCGTCGAACAACGTCGAAATCACCCGCAGGATCTTCGGATCGCCGCGCAGCGCCAGCCCGAGAGCCGCGGCCTCGAGCTCGTGCTCGAGCAGCAGATTCTCGCGCGAGTAGCCCTCGGCCTGCGCCCACGCGATCACCGCGCCCTCTGCGGCGAGCTCTGGCGGGATCGCGAGTGCGCCCGGCTTCGCAGACGCGCCGCGAGCGGCGGCATCTGCGCAGACCTTCGCGGTCCCGTCGTCATCGACACCGAGCAACGCCACCGCAGCATCGATGTCGTCGTCGTCGGGCTCGACCTCGGACCTCGATGGAATGGCGGACGTGGTGCCGTGGTCGCCCTCATCTTCGTCTTCGTCGTCTTCTTCGTCGGGCTTGTTGGCCACGTGCTCGTGGAACACGTCCTTCGCCATCTCGAAGTCGTCGATCAGCCCGAGCGTGCGCCGGCCGTCGGCGAGCTCGCGCACCAGCGCGGCGATCTCGCGCGACAGCTGCGAGGGCACATCGCTCGCGACCGCGAGCAGCTTGTCGAGGCGTGCGTCCGCGAAGATCAGGCAGTGGAACGCCCAGTAGAACGTGACCCACGGCTGGTCGAGGTTCTTCAGCACCCGCTCGAAGCGCGTGTCGTCGAGCGCGGCATAGTTGGCATCGAACACCGCCGCAGCGCCTTCGGGATTGCCGGCGAGCAGACGCAGCAGCCAGCGGTTGCGATAGAAGAAGTAGGTGGGGGCGCTGTTCGGTCGCCGGAAGTGAAAGCCCTCGGCGTGATCACCAGCAACGTCACCCGTGATGTCCTCTCCGAGCATGTCCTCGTCGAGCGCTGCCTCGATCTCGGTCATCGGCGCGCGCAGGTCGACGCGACCGCGCAGCCGCTCGTACGCCGCGCCGAGTCCCGGTGCCGAGACGCTGCCGCGTGACGCGGCGGTGGCCAGCGCGACCGCGTAGGCGAAGTCGTCGAGCGTGCGGGCGACCGGCAACTGGATCGCCTCGTCACTTAGATTCAGCGGATACACCGCGTCGGTGGGCGCCTCCGGCGCTTCGCAGATCGACGCGCAGTAGCGCAGCCGGCCATCGCTGCTGGTGCCGATCGGAATCAACCCCGACACCAGCGCGAACAAGCCGTCGCTGCGACACGGCGCTTCCTGATGCTCGCGGATCAGGGCTTCGATCACGTTACCTTCGACGACGAGATCCGCGTCGCGCGTGACGCGCATCCCCAGCAGCGCGGGCTCGTTCGCGAACGCGTCGTTCCATGCGCGCAACGCGGGTGGCATCGGCACGCCGTAGAGATCCTGAAACCGCTTGGCGTCCAGCGGGCGTCGCGGTTGCGCGGTGCACGGCAACAGGAAGTCGTCGATCTGCGACGGCGCGACATCGAACGTGGAAACGACGCGTGGCAGCACGCCGGACGCGAGGAAGCCATCCGGCTTGGCGCCCGCGAACACCGGATCGAGCACGCCGAGGGCGCTGGTCGCGGGGATCGTCCGATCGTCGGCGAGCGGCCGGCCGCGGTCGTCGAGGGCGGTGCGGCCGGTTGCGTTGCCGTCTTCGAAGTCGAACACGAGCCGCGACGCGCGCGGGTCGCTCGACGGAAAGATGTCGTCAGTCGGGCCCTTCGCGCGACACAGCACCAGCTTGGTCAGCTTGCCGCGCGCGTACCGAGCTTCGCGCGCGAGCGTGCCGTCGGGATGGAATCGTTTGAAGGCGCCCTGGAGGCGTCCCTTCGAATCGAAGCGCGCCTCGAACAGCGGCGAGCCATCCGCGCGATACGTCTTCCACGGACCGAACGCCTTGCCGTCGACGACCTCGCCAACCTGCCACCAGCCATCGCGCGCCGAGTAGCGCGCCGCCCGAGGAACCTTCGAGGGACGAGGGATCATCGTCTCGGATGGTAGACGAATTGTTGCGGACTGATCGCTACAGCAACACGCGAAGCAGCACGAGGCTGAACCCGGCGAGTAACACCGCCGAGGCGAGGCCGACGTAGAGCGCACCGAGTCCGACGCGCGCCAGACCTCGCAGGTCGACGCCCATGCCGACACCGGCCATCGAGATCGTGAGCAAGAAGCTCGAGATCGAGGTGACCAGCTGCGCGAGCACGATGGGGCGATCGCCGGCCTCCCACAAGAAGCTCTCGCGCAGGTGCAGCGTGAAATCCGGGAGCAGGTGCAGCGTGTTCGCGAGCGCGAGCACGAGGAAGCCGACGATGAACGGCGGCACCAGCGTGCGGAGCGAGCCGATCCGTGTGATGTGCGCGATCTGCTTCGCGCGCTTCTGCCGGCCGTACCAGATCGCGAGGCCGATCACGACCGGCGCGAGCAGCAGCACGCGTACGAGCTTGACGATCGTTGCGACCTCGCCGGCGGTCGGGCCGTAGGCGAAGCCGGCCGCGACGACCTGCGGAACCGCGTGGACCGAGGTGCCGGCCCACACGCCGAACTCGGTCTCGTCGAGCCCGATCAAGTTACCGAGCAGCGGGAGCACGAACACGGCGATCATGCCGAACAACGTCACCGTCGCGATCGAGAACGCCGTGTCGCTGTCGTCGGCTTCGATCACCGGGGCCGCGACGGCGATCGCCGAGCTGCCGCAGATCGCGGTGCCGACGCCGATCAACATGCCGAGCTTGTCGTTGACGCCGAGCCGGCGGCACAACCAGATCGTCAGCGCGAGTGCGGCGACGACGCAGACGACACTGATCGCCAGCGCCGAGACCGACGTGCGAGCCATGTCCTGAAAATCGAGCTTCGCGCCCATCATCACGATGCCGATCGCCGTCAGCGACACCACCGCGGCACGCACGCCGGGCACCAGCCTCGCGGGCATGCCGACGGTGTTGCGGAACAGCAGACCGAGCACGATCGCGATCAACATCGCGTCGATCGGATGACGAACCGGATCGCCGATCGAGAACGGCGGAATCGGCAGCGCGTGGATCTGATACGCAGCGATCGCGATGAGTGTCGCGAGCAGCAGACCAGGGGCGCGCTGCATCAGATGATGAAGTCCAGCCGATCGGGCGGGTCGACGCTCTGATAGCGATCCCAGTTATCCGGGATGATCGACACCACACGCTTGCCTGGACCGAGCGCACGCGCGACCTCGATCGCTGCCCAGGTCGCGGCGCCACCCGAAGGCCCGGAGCTGATGCCCTCTTCACGCGCGAGCCGGCGCGCGAACGCGATCGCTGTCTTGTCCTCGCACTGCTTGATGTCGTCGATCAGCTCTCGCTTGAGAATGCGCGGCTTGAAGCCGGCACCGATGCCCTGGATCGCGTGCGTGCCCGGCGAGCCACCCGACAGCACCGGCGAGGACGAGGGCTCGACCGCGATGATCTTGATCCCGGGAATCGCTTCCTTGAGGCGCCCGCCGACGCCGGTGATCGTGCCGCCGGTGCCGACGCCGGCAACGAACGCATCGATCTTGCCGTCGGTGTCTCGCAGGATCTCCTCGGCGGTCGCGGCGCGATGCGCATCCGGGTTCGCCTGGTTCTCGAACTGCAGCGGCATGTAGCACCGCGGATTCTTCGCGACGATCTCGCGCGCTCGCGTCACCGCGCCCTGCATCAACTTGCGCGCAGGAGTCAGCACGACATCGGCACCGTAGTGCGAGAGCATGACGCGGCGCTCGTTCGACGCATCGTCCGGCATGCACACGATCAACCGATAGCCCTTCACCGCGGCGACCAGCGCGAGGCCGATGCCGGTGTTGCCGCTTGTCGCCTCGACGATGGTGTCTCCGGGCGACAGCTTGCCCTCGCGCTCCGCGGCCTCGATCATCGCGAGACACGCGCGATCCTTCACGCTGCCGGCGGGGTTGTGGCTCTCGAGCTTGAGCAAGACATCCGCCATACCGGATGCCATGCGTCGCAACTTCACGATCGGCGTTCCACCGATCAGCTCCAGCACAGAGTCCGCGATCACGCGCGCACCCTAGCGCGAAATCACTTCTCCTTTCCGTTGGTGTTCGACTGAATCGAACAGGGTATAGACACGGCATGCAGCGCACGTTCAAGGACCTGATTCGCGAGGCGCGCTCGCGGATCACCGAAGTCACCTGCGAGGAGCTCGGTGGCCAGCTCGGCGTACCCTCGGCGGTCGTGCTCGACGTGCGCGAGGCCGACGAGACGCGGAGCTGCATGTTGCCCGATGCGATCGGGCTCCCGCGCGGCGTGGTCGAGCGCAACATCGCCGAGCACGTGCCCAACAAGGACACGCCCGTCGTCGTGTATTCGGCGAGCGGCGAGCGATCGGCGCTGGTCTGCGACGCGCTGCAGCAACTCGGGTACGCGAACGTGAAGAGCCTCGCCGGCGGCATCGAGCGCTGGCGGCACCTCGGGCTCACCGTGGCGGGCAACGTGGCCGCGTGCCGGATCCCCGGCGCGAAGCTCGACTGGGGCGACGTCCGTCGCGAGTTCGCGATCGTCGGCCGCCACGTGCCGGTGCTCGGCTCGGGGGAGCGCCCGCTCGTCTATCTCGATCACGCCGCATCGACGCACGCGCCGCACACCGTGCTCGCCGCGTTCGTCGAGTTCATGGAGCGCGGCTTCGGCAACGGCTCGCAGGTACTCGGCTTCGCGGCCTGGCACGTCGAGGTCGACGTCGCGCAACACCTGCGG
>JACCYD010000561.1 GCA_013696695.1 Deltaproteobacteria bacterium
CGGCGAGTGATGCGGCTCGTGAGCATCGTCAGCGTCGCTGCGCTCGTCGCGTGCGGCGGCAGTCCCGAGGCGCAATCGCCCGGCAGCGCCGTCGCGCGGGTCGAAGGATCCGCGACGTCGTCACCGACACCTGCGCCGCCCACAGGATCGAGCGCCGGATCCACACCGAACGCAGGATCGGGATCCGAGCCTGCACCGACGGCTGGATCGGCATCCGCACCGACTGCGGGATCGGGATCCGCGCCGACCGGTCAGGACTTCATCGACGACGCGAAGGCGCTCTACAAGATCGTCGGCTGCACCGGCGAGGCAATGCCCACGGCGCTCTCGGATCCGAAGCACGCCACGGCGGTCGAGCGCCACTGCGCCGCGATCAAGCGCGATGTCGACAAGTATCGCGAGGAGTACTTCGTCAAGGCTCGCGCGTGGTTCGCGACCAAGGTGCCCGCCGATGCGACGCAGCTGGTCTACCTGTTCTCCGGCGCCGATCTGATCTCCGCGCTGGTCGCGTTCCCGAACGCCACCGAGATAACGACGATGTCGCTCGAGCTCGCCGGTGATCCGCGGCCCTACGCGAAGCTGACCCCGGGTGAGCTCGAGAAGGACCTCGCCGCGTTTCGCAACGAGAGCGGTCTGCTGATCCAGGTCGGCTCGAACTCGAGCAAGAATCTGTCGAAGCAGCAGCGCCGGTTCTTGCCCGGCCAGGTCAGCTCGTTCCTGCTCGGCATGGCGATCGGCGGCTACGAGCCGGTCGCGATGCGGTTCTTCAAGATCGAGCCCGACGGCAAGCTGCACTACTTCACCAGGGAAGAGATCGACGCCGACACCAAGGCGACGACGCAGCTCCGGGTGACGTGGAACAAGCCGACGTTCTCCGAATCGTTTCGCCACGTCGAGATCCAGTACAAGAAGATTGGCGAGTCGACGATTCGCACGCATCGTCACATCGCGTGGAACGTCGAGGACAAGTTCCTCGCCGAGCATCCCGAGCTCCTGCGGCACCTCGAGGCCAAGGGCAAGGTCCACATGATGGTGAAGGGCGGGAGTTATCTCTTGTGGTTCTCGAGCTTCAAGACGATCCGTGGCTACATCCTCGGCAACCTCAAGTGGATGCTGTCCGACTCGACGGGCCCGGCACCGACGCACGCGAAGCCGGCCGGCATGATCCAGGAAGCGTACGGCCGCTACGAAGGTCCGGTCGACGAGATCAAGGTCGTCGACGGCACGCGCGAGGATCTCGACATGAAGGCGTTGTTCGCGACCACGAGACAGCCGATGCCGTTCCGCTTCGGCTACCTCGACAAGAATAACCACAAGCACGTGATCATCACGCGCCCGAAATGATCCAGCTGCTCGTCAACATCGACGTTCCGGATCTCGAGGCCGCGACGAAGTTCTACGTCGATGCCTTCGGCCTCACCGTCGGTCGCCGGATGGGTTCCGAGTTTCGCGAGCTGCTCGGTGCAGCGGTGCCGATCTATCTGTTGACGAAGCAAGCCGGCAGCGTGCCGGTGCCTGGTGTCGCCGCGCGCTCGTTCGATCGCCACTGGACGCCGGTCCACCTCGACATCGCCGTGCCGGATCTCGAAGCCGCGCTCGCGCGTGCAGTCGCGGCGGGCGCGCGCGCGGAGAGTGGCATCACCGCCCACGCGTGGGGGCGTATGGTGTTGCTCTCCGATCCGTTCGGCAACGGCATCGACTTGCTCGATCTGACGCCGGGCTACGACGCGATCGTCGAGCGGTAGCTTTCGTCAGTCGAAGAGCTATCGCGACGTTCGATCTTCGACGGCACGGTTCCAGGATCTGCCGGGATCCGTGATCCTTTTTCCACGGATCGCCACCGCGCTTGACTGGCCCGCGTGTTGCCTCGGGGGACGACAACTCACGAAGGCGAGGGACTCATGCGCGGAATGCACGCGATCATCATCGCGCTGGCCAGTGGTCTGTTCGCGGGCGGCACCGCGTGTCATGCACGCATCCAGCTCGATGCCGAGCTCTCGGTCGGCACCGATCCACCGGAGCGCGTCCAGCATGTCGCCGAGCTCAAGCTCGCGACGCCGATCGTCACCACGGCGCCCGACGGCACGCAGCACGCGCAGGTCGCGTTTCCGCTCAAGCACACGGCGATCACCGCGCGCGTCGCCGGGATGATGGCCGAGTACCAGGTCGAGCAAGAGTTCGAGAACCCGTTCGACGAGCCGATCGAGGCGGTCTACACGTTCCCGCTCGGGCATACCGGTGCGGTCAACGGCTACGAGATGGTGATCGGCACGCGTACGATCACGGGCGAGATCAAGAAGCGCGCCGACGCGCGCGAGACCTATGACGAGGCCAAGCGAAGCGGCCACACCGCGGCCCTGGTCGAGCAGAACAAGCCGAACGTGTTCACGCAACACATCGCGAACATCGCGCCGCACGAGGCGGTGCGCGTGCGGTTGTCGTACGTCGATCTGTTGCCGCATCGCGACGGCGCCTACGAGATGGTGGTGCCTCTCGTCGTCGGTCCGCGGTACCTGCCGATCGAGGGTGGCGGCGCGAGCCCGGTCGGTTCGCATCGCGAGGGCTACCCTGCGGGTACGGGCTCGATCGGCTACGTCGACGAGAGTCGCGCGAGCAGCACCGTGAGCTTCGCGGCCGAGATCGATGCCGGCGTGCCGATCCAGCGGATCTCGAGTGGCTCGCACGACATCGCGGTCGAGACCGTCTCGCCGACGCGTTCGCGCGTGGTACTCGGGCGCGCCGACGAGATCCCGAATCGCGACCTTCGCATCAAGCTCGCGACCGCGGGCAATCGCGACGCCGCGGCGCTGCTCGCACATCGCAGCGGCGACACCGGGTACTTCGTGCTCGCGGTGCAGCCGAAGGCGGTGATCCGGCCCGAGGAGATCGCGGGGCGCGAGGTCATGATCGTGATCGACACCTCGGGCTCGATGAGAGGCGAACCGCTGAAGCAGGCGACGACGGTGGCCTCCGCGATCGTCGGCTCGCTGACCGAGGCCGATAGCTTCAACATCCTCAGCTTCGCCGGCAGCGTCGACGCGATGAGCTCGCGGATGAAATCGGGCGACGACGGCGGCAGGCAAGCGGGCCTGCGTCACCTCGCGGGGATGCGCGCCGGCGGCGGCACCGAGATGGCGCTCGGCGTCGTCGAGATGCTGACCCGCAAGCCCGAGGACGATCGCGTGCGGATGATCTATTTCCTCACCGATGGCTTCGTCGGCAACGATGATGTCGTGCTCGGCGCCGCGCACGAGCTGCTCGGCTCGAACCGGATCTTCACGATCGGCATCGGTCAGGCGCCGAACCGCTCGCTACTCGACAACCTCGCGGACATCGGTCGCGGCTTCTCGACCTATGTCGCCCTCGACGACAACGGAACGCGCACCGGTCGCGAGCTGCTGCGTCGCTCTGGCCGGCCCTACCTGACCGATGTCGAGATCGATTGGAACGGGCTCCCGGTCGTGCAGCAAGATCCGCCGATCGTCCCTGACATCTATGCCGGCATTCCGCTAGTGATCTCCGGCCGCTACACGCGCCCCGCGAGCGGCACGATCCAGATCCACGGCAACATCGCGGGTCGCCGCGTCACCATCCCGGTGGAGGTCGAGCTACCGGAAGCGCGCGAGCTGCCACCGATCGCGTCGCTGTGGGCGCGCCGGCGAATCGAGCAGCTGTCGCGCCCGAGCGACATCCCGGCGCCGATCGTCGACAAGGCGATCACCGAGCTCGGGCTCCAGTTCCACCTGATGACCGACCACACGTCGTTCGTCGCGGTCGACCGCGCGCGAGTCGTCGCGCCGGGCGGTCAGACGCACGTCGTCGAGCAGCCGGCGATCGTTCCCGAAGGCGTCAACCCGAACACCGCGGTGCACGGCGAAGCGTTCCGTCCGTCGGGGTCGTGGCGCGACAACGCGAAGCGCGAGCGTAGCTACAGCGGCCGCAGCAGTGGTGGCGGTGGTGGCGGTGGCGGTGGCGGCGGCGGCCGGTGGTTTGGTTCGGGCGACTCGTCATCGTCCGCACTCGCGCCACTCCTCGTCGGGGTTCTCCTTGCCCTGTCGTGGCTCCTGCTCCGGCGACGGCTGGCATGAGTCTGTGGGCTCGCGGACGGCGACGGCGATGATCGGGGCCAGATCGCTACGTCGGCTGATCGACCTCGCGGTCGTTGGCGTGCTGGTGGTGATCGCGGTGCGTGTTGCATCGCGCG
>JACCYD010001420.1 GCA_013696695.1 Deltaproteobacteria bacterium
ATCCGACACCGGCCCCGACGCCTCCGCGCACGTTGACGCCGCGCGCGCTCGCCGATCAAGCGCGGCCGCGTGCCGCGCCGCGGGGTACCGAACCGCCCCGGTTCACGGCCACCGGAACACCGGCCGCGCGCACGCCGGTCAAGCTCGCCAACGATCCCGGCATCGAGGCGTACCGGCGTGGGCAGGCCGCGCTGCGCGACGAACGCCTCGAGGATGCGATCGCGGAGCTGTCGAACGCCGTCGAGCTCGCGCCCAACGAGCTCGATTACAAGTGTGCCCTCGCGTGGGCGCGGTTCTGCGCAGCGCAGGACAAATCGCAGATCGCGGACACCACGCGCACCGCGCTCAAACAAGTCGCGCTCAAGAGCGAGCATCCGGTGATGCCGCACTATTACCTCGGCATGGTCGAGCGCATCCTCGGCCGCACGCCGCAAGCGCTCGCACATTTCCAGTACGTGCTCGAGCTCGATCCGGCGCACCGCGAAGCGGGCACCGAGGTGCGCTTCCTCAGCGCGCAGCGCCCGAGCGGCGCGATCAAGAAGCGCTGATCAGATCGAGTTACTCGCGCGAGGCTAGTTCTCTGCGCACGGCGCCGTCGCGAGATGGAAGCTCAACGAGCTCACCTCGACGACGCAGCCTTCGGGATCGGCAGATTCCGCCGCACGCGTTAGCGACGGCCGCGCCGACGCAGCCGCA
Source organism: Deltaproteobacteria bacterium (assembly GCA_013696695.1). GTDB lineage: Bacteria > Myxococcota_A > Polyangia > Haliangiales > Haliangiaceae > JABFXX01. Next base: position 697 of record JACCYD010001420.1, read on the forward strand.
CGACGGTCTCGATCTGCGGCGTGCCCGGCATCAGATCGAACGGCTCGATGACATCCGGCGCGTAACCTCGCGTGGCGAGCGCGATCAGATCGCGCGCGAGCGATTCGGGGCCACACGACACGTAGAGGATCGTCGGTGGCGCCCACTCGGCGACCAGCGCGCGCGCCTGATCCGAGAGCCCCTTGCGCGGCGGGTTGACGACCACGACATCGGGATTTGTCGTCAGCTGACCCCGCACATCTGCAGCATCGCCGGCGATCGCCGTCAGCGACAACCCGGCATCGCGCGCGGCGCGGCGAAGTGCACCGACCGCATCGCGATCGATCTCGACGGCCACCACCGCGGCGCCCGCGCGCGCGAGGTGCAGTCCGATGCCGCCGAGCCCGGCGAACAGATCGACGGCAGCCATCCCGTCGCGAATCTCGGCGAGCTCGACGACGCGCCGGTACATCTCGAGCGCCTGCGCGCGATTGACCTGGAGAAACTCGCCGGCGCCGACCTCGAGCCGTGCACCCGCGAGCTCCTCGATCATGAAGCCGTGGCCGGACAGGACCTGCGCGCTCGCACCCGAGGGAATGATCGCGCCGTCGCGGCGATCGTTCTCGATCGCGACCAGGCCGCGTAGTGCGGGGTGCTTGGAGATCGCATTCGCCACCTGCTCGAGCTTCGCGCGTGGCGTGCGCGGTGCGACGACGAGGGCGACCAGCACGTCGCCGGCGGCCTCGCGCACGATCACGTAGCGCAGCTCGCCGGTGCGCGTGCGTTCGTCGTACGGCAGCATTCCGGCGCCCTCGACGGCTCCGCGCAGCCAGGTCGCGACCTCGTCGATCACCGGCGCGACCACCTGGCAGCCGAGCGTGTCGATGACGTCGTGACTGCGCGGTGCATACGCGCCGAGCACGACGTGATCGCCCGAGCGACCGACCACGTACTTGCCCTTGTTGCGGTAGCCGATCACCGACGGGGACGGCCGCACCTCCGCGATCGTGACACTGCCATCGGCGACCGCGGGAATGCGCGCGAGCGCGTCTGCAACGCGGCGATGCTTGGCGGCGAGCTGAGCGGGGTAGGCGAGGTGTTGCCAGACGCAGCCGCCGCAGCGGCCGAACCCCGGGCACACCGGCGTGACGCGATCTGGAGACAGCGCGCCGATCCGCCGCGTGATGTGCCCCCATGCTTCCGCCTTGTGCGGGCTTTGATGATCGATCGCGACCTCGGCACGCTCACCGGGGAGCAGATCGGCGACGTGGACGACCCGCCCGTCGCCGGACTCCGCCTCGGGGCCGGTGCCGTGACCCGCTTCGTCGAGTGCGAGGGCGTGGACCTCGCAGCGGGTGCTCGACATCCGTGCAATCTAGCGCACGGACGACCCGGTGTCGTAGATCGACGAGGATCGGAACTGCAGTTGCTTGCCATCGTTGATCCCGAAGCTGCGGTAGTCGGGCTTGGAG
>JACCYD010000575.1 GCA_013696695.1 Deltaproteobacteria bacterium
CGTGATCGGCGTCCCGAGCTCGACGCTGAGCTCCCCCGCGCGCGCGATGACCTCCTGCGGGTCGGAGATATCGGCCGGCGTGATCTTGTTCATCACCTCGGCCGCCGCGTAGCCGAGCATCCGCTCGGCGCCGACGTTGAAGATCTGGATGACGCCTTTCGCGTCGGTGGCGATGCTCGAGAAGTTCGCACTGTTGAAGATCGCGCTCTGCAGCGCACCCGCCTTGAGCAGGGCGTCTTCGGCGTGCTTGCGCGCGGTATTATCGGTGCCGATCAGCAGGTAGCCGATGATCGCGTCCCGCGCATCGCGCAGCGCCGTCACCGACACCACCGCCGGGAACCGGCTCTTGTCCTTGCGGATGTACGTCAGCTCGTAGATGTCCTCGATCCCGCGCGACGCCTTGAACACCAGCGCGTCGAACCCCGGCGTGATCGGCGTTCCGAGCTCGACGCTCAGCGTCTTGGCGCGAGCGATCAGCTCCGCGGGATCGGAAATATCGGCCGGCGTGACCTTGTTCATCACCTCGTCCGCGGTGAAGCCGAGCATGCGCTCGGCACCGACGTTGAAGATCTGGATGACGCCCTTCGCGTCGGTGGCGATGCTCGAGAAGTTCGCACTGTTGAAGATCGCGCTTTGCAACGCGCCGGTGTTCAGCAGGGTCGCTTCGGCATCCTGGACATCGGTGGGTACTTCGGTCGCAGGCATGATCGACGAACATAGCCTGGATCCGGAGCCAAGCCGGCAGCTCGTTCTCATTCTCACTCTCGACGTGGATGGTTCGTTGCGTCGACACACATGGCGACGCCGGGAGAGGTACGCTGCCTCAATGACCTCAGGCGCCCTCGAGGCAGGTGGCGCGGGTCCGGGGAACGTAAAGCTCCTCCTCGTCGACGACCATCGCCCGAACCTCGTCGCCCTACAGACCATCCTCGCGTCACCGGATCACGAGCTGGTCGCTGTCAGCTCCGGCGCCGAGGCGCTCCGCGAGCTCGCAGCTCGGGACTTCGCGCTGGTCTTGCTGTCCGTCCAGCTGCAGGGCGCCATGGACGGCCTGGAGACCGCCGCCCGGATCAAGGCGCTCGAGGTCGCGCGGCGAGCCCCGGTCATTCTGCTCACTGCGGCCGAGCAGGAGGATGCGTACGCCACGCGGGCGTACGAGAGCGGCGCCGTGGACCTGATCTCACGGCCCCACGATCCGACGATCATCCGTGCCAAGGTGGCGGTCTTTGTCGATCTGTACGAGGCACGCCAGCAAGTGCGGAGTCACGAGCTGAGAGCTCGCGGCGAGGCCGAGCGTCTCGCCGCGAGCCTCGTGCAGGCAGACCGGCTGCAGCAGCAATTTCTCTCGACCCTGGGCAACGAGCTTCGGCCACCCCTGAACACCATCATCGGGTGGATCCGCATGCTGCGCGATGGCTCGATCCGCGAGGCGCAGCGAGCCCGTGCGCTCGAGACAGTGGAGCGCAACGCGGTCGCGCAGCTTGCCCTGATCGAGGAGATGGTCGACCTCAGCCGGATGACGGGTGGCAAGCTCACCCTGGAGCTCGGGACCGTGGATCTCATGCAGATCACCCATCTGGCAGTCGAGGCGATCCGTCCCAGCGCGATCGAGAAGCAGGTGACGCTGTTCGCGGCCCTGGAGAGCGACATCGCTCCGATGTCCGGAGATGCGGATCGACTGCGCCAGATCGTGCACCAGCTCGTCAGCAATGCCGTGAGCTGTACGCCCACCGAGGGCGTGGTCACGGTGTCGCTGTCCAATGTCGGCACCGACGTCGAGCTCGCGATCACGGACACCGGCCCGGAAATCGAGCCCGGGCGCGCCGCGCGCATGTTCGATCGGACCGATGGCAGCGAGGGAACGGCGCGCGCTGCCGGCGGGCTCGGTGCGGGCCTCGCGATCGTCCGTCATCTGGTCGAGCTCCACGACGGCAGCATCCGGGTCGAGAGCGTAGAGGGCGGATCCGGCGGCCGGTTCATCGTTCTGATCCCTTCCCACGGGCGAATGCCACGCACCGACGACGAAGTGCGCTAGCTCGGTCCCGGGCGCGAGAGCACGCGATGCTCGCCTGACGTCCGTGCCTGGACGGTCACGCGCAGCAGATCGGCCAGGATCTCTCGCGCGCTCCGTGCGGCTGGCAGCGGCGCGAGCGCTCCGACGAACGGCCACACCGCGTCGCGGATGTCGTGCGGCAGGATGGTCTGCAGGTATTCGAGGGCGGTCCCGCGGTGGCGGACATCGGCATGACGAAGCGCGCGATAGGCCATGCGCATGGGCTCGCGCTCGAGGTGCAGGCCGAGAATCGTGAACACGTGCTCCAGCGTGCGGTCCGCACGATCGCGCGCGAGCAGATCGTCCACCAGCGCGCTGGAGTCATCGATCCCACTCGGGTCGGCCTCGAACTCGTGCTCGGCAGGAGCTTCCAGGTCCACCTCGATCAAGATCGTCTGGACGATCTTCTGCCGCGAGATGACGATGCTCGGGTTCGCTTCCGCGATCGTCATCAGCGCGCGACCACACGCGTAGCGAACTTCGAATCTGTCATCGCCGAGGCCGAGCAGCAGCCCATCCGCGGCGCGCTGCGAGGCGCATGCCGCGAGCGCGTAGGGGATCCTGCGACGCACGACGAAGTCCATCGCAGGGTCGACGAGTGCGTCGATCAATTGCCCCGTCATCACGGGCGCGGCGCGGCACAGAGCCTTGAGCGCTTCGGCATGCAATTGCTTGTGCGCCAGGAGCAAGATCACGAACCCCGACAGCGGCGTCGTCGTCTCGAGCGGCAGCGCTCGCAAGGCGTCCGTGACGGCTTCGACCTCGCCAGCGAGCAGGTCTCGACCATCGAGCAACGAGGTTGGATGTTGCAGCGCAGTGCTCGCCGGGCCCTGCGCGCGGTCGGATCCGGCGGCGGGTTGGGACGACGAGTCGTGCCCGGGCCGCAGCAGCTCCGCGCGCTGGATCAAGTTCTCCCGCTCTTCGGACTCGTCGGCGTGTTCGCTGACGCCGCCCTGGCGGGCCAGCGATGGCAGCGCGAGCTGCGTCGCCCCTTCGCGCAGACCATGCTCGAGAGCCGTGACGTAGCCGCCGTGAAGTCTCCGCACGACCAACAACGTCAGGACGCCCAGCACGATCACCGCGCCGAACAGATAGGTCGCTGAATCGAGCGCGAAGATCGCGAGGAGTACGATCAGGCCGGAAGCCGCGATCGTGCCGGCGCGATCAAAGCCAATATCGATCTGCGCCTTGATCGAGCGCTTCTGGCGCTCCGACAGCGGCGTGTAGAGCATCTCGTAGGCCGAGCGGAACAACGTGTTGCGCTGGACTGCCTCCGCCCCGCGCACGAGCGACGTACTGAAAAACCCCGGCACCGCGAGACCGACCAGACCACCCATGATGATGAGGCCGGGCAGGATCGCGATGTTCGCGGTCAGGCCGAGCTTCTCGAGCGCGCGCTCCCCCAGGGTCAGCTGGATGACCAGCGAGAGCACCGCGACTGCCAGCCAGAACAACGAGAAGAACGTCAGGAGCGGCGCTCCCTTGTCGAAGGTCGCAACGGCCTGGACGCTGAACACGTAGTCCAGCAACGACGACATCACCGAGCTGAGCGCCACGAGCAACGCGAGGTTCCGCAGATAGGACTCGCTGCGCAGCAGGCCGACCGCCGACACCCGCTCGTGCGTTGGATGGCGATCCTCGGCGCGAGCCTGGCGGTCGATGCGGGGCATCCGCGCGCGGAGGAGCAGCGTGCCGATCAGGCACCCACCATGGAGCGCGCCAAGCACGAGGACGAGCGTGGAGACCTCGATGACGTTGGCCATCCGCCAGGCCATCAGCGCCCCGAGCACCCCACCGAACGTCCCGCCGGTCGCGATCCGCCCGACGGCGCGCCTCGCGGTGTGGGGGTCGAAGCGTTCGTTGATCAGCGACCAGAACGCGGTCATCAGGAGCGGTCCGAACACCGCCAGGTGCAGGTAGATGGCGATCGACATCGCCGCTGGGGAGACCTGTCCGACGACCCACTCGGCGACCAGCCCGCCCATGCTCAGGC
>JACCYD010000591.1 GCA_013696695.1 Deltaproteobacteria bacterium
CCAGCAGCAGGAGCGCCGGTGCGAGTAGGTAAAAACGTTCTTCCACTTCTGCCCTTAGACGACGGAAACGTCTCGAAGATGAGTTATCACGACCGCAACGCGTGTTCCAAGGTCAAAGGCTGGCATCAATGACCCCAACCTGTCGAAAAAACAGCAAGTCGGGGTAGTGTTTGGCGCTGTGAAGTCGGCTCCTCCCCACGTTAGGGGTGCCTTCGTGGCGAAGGCGCTCGCGACCGCCTTTGGTGCCGGTTATTCGCCCGTGGCTCCTGGGACCTGCGGCACGGCAGTGGCCGTACCAATTGCGTTCCTGCTGGCCGGGATCGCGACCTGGCAATTCGTGGCGGTCGCGATCGCCGTCACGGCGATTGCCATCCTGTCAGCGCACTACGCGGATCGCGCATGGGGCACCGAGGACTCGCAGAAGATCGTGATCGACGAGGTCGCTGGCTACCTCGTCACGATGATCCCCGCACCGCGCGATCACTGGGCTCCGCTGCTCGCCGGCTTCATCGCGTTCCGGTTCTTCGACATCGTCAAGCCGCCGCCCGTGCGCTGGCTCGATGACAACCTGCCGGGTGGCTGGGGCGTCGTCCTCGACGACATCGCCGCAGGCGTGATGGCCGGCGTCGTGATGGGTGTCGCCACCTATTTCGGCGCGTGGGATGCGATCGCGGGTCTATAGTTTGCCCATGCGTCGGGCCGTGGTTCTGCTCGCCATGATCGGCCTGCCCGGCGAGGCGCTGGCAAACGGTCGGCCGCCATCGACGAACGGCGTCACGTTCCATCCGACGGACGTGCATTCGATCTACGTGCGATCGACGTTCGGCCTGCTCGTCAGCAAGGACGATGGCTGCTCGTTCCGCTGGGTCTGCGAGAAAGCGATCGGATACGGCGGCGAGTTCGATCCGAAGTATGCGGTCGCTACCGACGGCACCGTGTTCGCCACCACGTTCGAAGGTCTACGCGTCAGCCGCGACGGTGGTTGCACGTGGGCCACCGCCACCGCCGAGGCCGCCGCCGGTCCCGGCAAGATCTCCGACATCTGGATCGACGCGCTCGACATCGCCGCCGATGGCACCGTGTGGGTCGCCACCGCCGAGAGCGCTCGCCCGAACGACGTGTTCTCGTCCTCCGACAACGGCGTCACGTTCGCGCCGCGAGGCCAGGCGTCGGCGACGATCTGGTGGAAGAGCGTCAAGACCGCGCGCTCGAACCCGCAGCGCGTCTACCTCACCGGCTATCAGGTCGCGGGCACCCTACCCGACGGTGGTCAGGCGCCACCCACCGCGCACCTGCGCCGCTCCGACGACGGTGGCGCCACCTGGATCCCGCTCGAGCTGTTCGGTGAGCGCCCCGATCCACCGACGATCAAGTTCGGCGCGACGCCGATCGTGCTGATCGCGGCGGTCGATCCGAAGACGCCGGACACGCTCCTCCTGACATCGCTCGGCGCCAACGGCAGTCAGGGCGATCGGCTGTATCGCTCCACCGACGCCGGCTTCTCGTTCACCGAGGTGCTCGCCACCACCGACGCGATCCGCGACACCGTGTTCGCGCAAGACGGTGCGGTCTACGTCGCCACGCCGGCCGGTTCGTTCCGCTCGACGGACAACGGCGCCACGTTCGCTCCGCTCGCCGGCTCACCGCAGCTCGCATGCCTCGGCCAGCTCGGCGACGGCAAGCTCGTCGGCTGCGGCGCCAACTGGGAACCCGACTTCAAGGCCGTCGCGGTCTCGTCAGACAGCACGACGTGGTCCAAGCAGTTCCGCTTCGTCGAGCTCGCCGGTCCGCTGCAATGCGATGCCGGCACCACGGTGGCCACCGCCTGCGATCCGCTGTGGCCGTCGCTGCAGCAGCAGTTCGGCGCCACCGGCCCGAACACCTGCGGTGTGCTTCCCGACACGACGCTGCCCGAGCCGCCCGCGAAAGAGCCGGGCGGTTGCTGCGATGCGAGCCACTCCGGCGTGCCGATCACCGCGTTCGTGTTCGCGGCGGGCTGGCTCGCGCTGCTACGTCGCCGTCGACGCTGCTGCGATTAGCTGCGACGACGACGCAAGATCAACGCACCGACGAGCATGCCGAGCGCGATGCCCGACGGCGTACCGCCGCTCGTGCTGCAGCAGCCACCTTCGACGCCACCCTCCGGCGGCTGCTCGACGCCGGCTTCCTGCCCGGGCGGCGTGACCGGGCCATCCGTGTTCGGCGCGGGATTGTTGCTGATATTGAGTGTGGCGCAGTGGTGGTAGAAGCACGGCGCGCCGTGGTTGCGCATGTACTGCAGCACCTGGATGACGCAGCCCTGGCACTCCATGCCCGCGGGGAGCTGCACCATCATCTTCGAGTTCGCCGGCAGCTTCGAGGTGTGCGGCAACAAGCCGTCGGCGAGGATCGGAAACGTCGGATTGTCGTCGATCACTGTCGCGTTACACGGATCCCCCCCACCTGCCGTGACCGGTGGATCCGCCGGGATCGACGCCATGTCGGTCGCGAGCGCGATCCGGAAATGGCCCTCGTGCGCGACCGTCTCGGTGACATCTATCTCGAGCATCTCGCCGGTCTGCACGTTGTTGACCTGGTTGGACAGCACGAAGCTATTGCCGTCGTCCTGACCGCACGGATCGCTCTTCTGCGGATCGCCGAGCGAGTTTTGGTTCGATAAGCTCGCCGGCGCGTTGAGCTTGAAGTGCGCGCTCGCGGCGAGCGGGATGGCGAGGACTGTGAGAAAAGTAACGGCCCGAGCGATTCGCGTCATGAACCGAAAACGCTACACGAACGGCGGCCGCACCGCGGAGGTTTCCTCTCGCAGCCTGCTCACAGCTTCTGGTGCGCGCAGTTACAATAACAGCTGCACAGCTGGCTTAACGCGGCTTAACGCAGCTTGGTCGTCGGGCTCGTCGACAGCACCTTACGGCCACTTCGTCGACGACACCAATCGTGTGACGATAGGCCGATGATCAAGGCGCTATTGGTGCTCGGGCTCCTGGGCTGTTCGCGACCCAATCCCGCATTCTGCGATGCGGATGAGGATTGCGGAAACGGGTTTCGTTGCGCGGAGAACCACGCTTGCGTCGAAGTCGTCGTCGAATGCCAGGTCGACCTAGATTGCACCGATGCGGGTCGCCCGTTATGTGACGACAATGTCTGCCACGCCTGCAGCTTCGACGACGAATGCCCGTCGAGCGTGTGTCGACCCGATGGTGCATGCGAGTCGTCGGAGTTTTTGTTGTATGTGGCGCCTGGAGCTGCGGCGAGTGGGGACTGCTTGGCCCCCATTCGCGAAGTCAAGGCTGACCAGCACCGTCTCCACGATCCGGCTGGCTGACGGAATCTACACGCTTGTCAGCGAGTTCGTCGTCGACGCAGCCGGGGCGACTGTCGTTGGAGGGCGCGAAGCCGTGGTGCAGTGTGCAAACCTCGGGTCGTCATTCCACGTTAAAAATGGGAGGACACTGACGTTGCGAGGGTTCGTTCTCGAAAGGGGCGTCGAGTGCACCAACGCGACTTTGTCCATGGTTGGGTTGAGCTTCGACCACCCAACCGCCAAAGAGATCCGGTCGTGGGTATCCTCAACTGACTGCTCGACGTCGATCACCGATTCGCAGTTCATCGGCTCACTACAGCACGGCATCACCGCGAGCGAGGGCTCGTTGACCGTCACGGGAACACGAGTCGAGGGGAGCGCGGGTCACGGCATAGTCTGCACCACCGCGACGTGTTCCATCACCACATCCCGTATCATCGGCAACCAGCTCGTCGGCGTCGATGCGACACCCATCGCACTCGAACTCGGTCGGTCGGTGCTCACCGAGAACGTACAGGGCGGGGTCCGCACGATCGGAGGCACTTGTGACATCACGAACAATTTCGTGTTCCGCAATGGCAATGACGCTGATGGCACCTTCGGCGGGATGCGACTCGAACCCAGTGCGGGCGGTAGTCACCGGATCGAACACAAC
>JACCYD010000628.1 GCA_013696695.1 Deltaproteobacteria bacterium
CCCGAACATCGCGATCGGGCCGAGGATGCCCCACGGGAACGTGCCGTACGCGATCTGCTCGAACGTGCTGTCGAAGATGAAGCGGACGTCGTCCTCGGGACGCCAGATCGCGCCGAGCGCCGACGACCAGCAACCCTCGGCGACGATCGCCTGACCGAACATCTGGCGCGCCGGCGGTGGGGTCAGCCCGGGATACGGCTCGACGAGGTAGTACAGCTGGTACACGAGCACCGACGCGATGACGATCGTCGCGACCGCCGCGATCACCGCGGGCACGTGACCGATCACCGATCGGCGGTTGATTGCATCGACGACCAGCGGCACGCCCATCGACCCCGCCGCCGCGAACGCGCCGATCGGCACGAGCAAGCCGAGCAACGCACCACCGGCGTAGAACGCGAGAGGCACACCGCAGACGAGGGCGATCACCGACATCACGAGATCGAAGGCGAGCCACGATCGATTCGGGCGTGCCAGCCCGAACAGGCCGTAGAGGATCAGCGTCGCGCCGCACGCCGTGCCGATGTCGGACGTCACCATGCGCGCTTGCATCACCATCACCGGCATCGCGAGCAGCACGCACAACGTGACGATGCCGGCGCGGCCGCCGCCGCCACGCATCGCGAGGCCTGCGGCGGCAAGCGCCGTCACCAGGCCAAGCAGCGCGAACGGTAACCGGCGCCCGCCGTCGGAATCGCCGAACGAATCGCGGCCGAATTCGATCGCCTTGGCCGACAGCGTCCGCGCCGCGGCATCCTTCGGTGCGACGCGAAGGCAGTCCTCGTCGCCGGACTTCCCCGCCTTTGGCGGTGGCGCGGACGGGGACGGGGCCTTCGGGTCGACGTCGAGCGGCGGCGCCAAGCGATCGGAGAGCTGACGCTCCGACGGCTCCCACAGCCCGGGCTCGCCGAGGCACGGCAACAGGATGGTCGCCGCGAGCACGAAGCAGGCGACCAGCGCGATCGGCCACTTGCCGATCAGCGCACCGAGCTGCGCGGCGGGATGGCGTGAGAGAGGCGGCACGTCTTGGACCCGAACGTTACCCTCGACTTGCGCCGCGCGGCCAGGGCAGCGAGAGTCGGATCGTGTCGACCGTACGAGGCCGGGAGGAGGAGCTCGGCAGGCTGCACCGCCAGATCCCGGTGCGCCGCTACCGGAGCCTCGTGGGGCACTGGATGAGCCGGTGGTTCCGCGCCCCGCGGCCGGCTGCCGCCGAGCCGGTACCCGAGATCGAGCCCGGCCAGCTCGCCATCACCTTCGGTGGCCACGCGACCGTGATCGCGCGCTACCACGGGCTCGCGATCGCGTTCGACCCGATGCTCGGCCGCTGGGTCGGCGGCGTCCGCCGCGCGGTCGAGCCAGGGGTGATGGCCAGCGATTTCTCCGACGTCGGCCTGGTGCTGATCTCGCATCGCCACGCCGATCACCTGCACCTGCCGACGCTGCGCCGGATGCCGCGTGCGGCGACGGTCGTCGTGCCGCCTGGCACGGCCGCGGAGATCTCGGCGCTGCGGTTCGCGCGCGTCATCGAGCTCGGGCCCGGCAGCGACTTCGAGCTGCGCGGCGTTCACATCGCGGCATGTGCGACCTCCCACGGCAGTGCCGAGCTGGCGCAGGGCAACGCGTATCTGATCCGTGGCGTCGGCCCCAGCCTCTATCTGTGCGGCGATTCCGGCTACCACGCGGGGTTCGCGGAGGTCGGCGCCCAGTTCGCGCCCGACGTGGCGATGCTGCCGATCGGCGGCTTTCTGCCGGCGGCGTTTCGCGCGCGCCACATGTCGCCGCTCGACGCGCTGTTCGCGTTCGAGGATCTGCGCTCGCGCGTGCTGGTGCCGATCCATCACGGCGCCTTCGCGCTGTCGTACGAGCAGCTCGACGAGCCCGCGCGCTGGCTGGTCGAGCTCGCGAAGGCCCGAAACCTGCGGGATCACGTCGTGGTGATGAACGCAGGGCAGAGCGAGCGGTTCGTGTCGCCGCACGAGAGCGTGGACGTGTTCGGTGCTTCCGAACAGGCGGAACACGCCGAAGACGCCGAACAGGCGTGATAAGACCGAGCCGATGTCCGAGGTCGACGTATCGATCGTCATCCCCGTCTACAGCGAGGAAGGCATCCTCCGCGAGGCGGTCACCGAC
>JACCYD010000683.1 GCA_013696695.1 Deltaproteobacteria bacterium
GTTCGAGGTCGGCAAGGCCACGATCACGTGCGCCCGCCTCAACCATCCGTGGATCGCGATGGCCTATCGCATCGATGTCGACGGTGCCGCGGTCGTCTACTGCGCCGACACCGCGCCGTTCGCCGACATCCTGTTCGGCCGCGAGTTCGTCACCACGCCGCCCAAGCTCGGCGAGCCGCTCCCACCCGACGTGCTCGCGGAGCTCGACAAGATGCGCGCCGGCGTCGTCGCGCTCGCGAAGGACGCCGACCTGTTGATCTACGACACCCAGTTCACCAAGGACGAATACAAGCTCCGTCCGCACTGGGGTCACTCGCATCCCGACGACGCGATCGCGATCGCGCGCGATGCCAAGGTCAAGCGCCTTTGCTTCTTCCACCACGCGCCGCTGCGCTCCGACGACGAGAACGACAAGATCCTCGCGACGTACCGCCAGGTCGCGACCGACCAGAACGAGAAGTTCGAGCTGATGTCCGCGTACGAGGGCCTCGAGATCCCACTGGGGAACGAATGACCAAAGCGAGCTCCGCACGCTTGACCAAAGTCTTTCGAGGGACTCCGCCCGAGAAAGCGAGTTCCGTACAATGAAGATCCGCTTCTGGGGCGTGCGCGGCTCGATCCCCGCACCCGGGCCCGACACCATCCGCTACGGCGGCAACACGTCGTGCGTCTCGGTGCACACCGCGAACGGTGGCCTGATCGTCATCGACATGGGCACCGGCCTCATGCACCTCGGCAACACGCTGATGACCGGTGCGTTCGGCAAGGGCAGCGGTCGCGCCACGATCCTGCTCTCCCACACGCACTGGGATCACATCCAGGGCCTCGGCTTCTTCGCGCCGGTCTTCATCCCCGGCAATCAGTTCACCGTGTGGGGCCCCGGCGGCTCGCCCGAGGTCCTCGAGCAGATCCTCGAGGGCCAGATGGATCCGAACTTCTCCCCGCTGCAAACACTCAAGAACTTCGCCGCCACGTTCGACGTGCGCGCCGCGATCCCCGGCGACAAGTTCGAAGCCGAAGGCCTCACGATCACCGCGCGCGAGCACGCTCACGGCAGCTGCAACGCCCTCGCGTTCCGGATCGAGGAAGCCGGCAAGTCGTTCGTCTACGCGTCCGATGTCGGCTACCCCGAGGAAGGTGGCGCGCCACTCGAGGCCATCAAGTTCTACAAGGGCGCCGACGTGCTGCTCCACGACACCACGTACAAGCCCGAGGATCAGGAGACGCGCCGCAACCGCGGCGGTTCGTCCTACGAGGAAGCGATCGACGCCGCCGTGCGCGCGAAGGTCGGCAAGCTGGTGATGTTCCACTACGACCAGGACTACAGCGACGACGACGTCGACGCGATCTGCACGTCCGCGCGCGCCTCGCTCGACAGCCGCAAGGGCGGCAAGGCCATCGGTCTCGTCCCCGCGCGCGAAGGCGAAGAGCTCGAGATCTGATCTCGCGTACACTTCCTGCGTGGCGTTCAATCTCGTAGAGGAGCTCGCGGCACTGACGGACGCGCTCCACCGCGAGAACATCGACTATGCGGTGTGTGGCGGTCTGGCGCTCGCGCTGCACGGCTACCCCCGAGCCACGATGGATCTGGATCTCCTCGTCGTCTCCTCACAGCTTGCAGATGCCACCCGGATCGCACTTGCACTTGGCTACGATATCCCCGCGCGGAAAATGACCTTTGGCCTGCGAACCGACACCCCGCGCGAGATGCAACGCGTCTCGAAGCTCGATCCCTCGTCGGGAGAGCTGCTGAGCCTCGCTCTGATCGTGGTCAGCCCTGATCTCCAGTGGGTATGGGAGGATCGCGTCGAGATCGACACCGGGCCACGCCGAGTCATCGCCGTTTCTCGCGACGGACTCATCGCGATGAAGAAGATTGCCGGGCGCCCCAAGGACCTTCTCGACATCGCAACGCTGGAAGGGACCGCCGATGTCGAACCGGAATGAACGCCGCGAATCCCCGCCCATCGACATGTCGCCGGAAGCTGTGACCCGACGACTCGAGACGGTGCAGTCGCTGTATGCGTTGATGGTCCATCTGCGGGGCGCGCGAATCGTCGGTCACGTTCGAGACCGTCGTTCCGACTGAGGCTGGATTCCGGATCAACAGTGGCCGCACGCACGCGCCGCTCTCGCAACACTGTCATCACTGTCAACCCCGACGTGACGTCGTCGAGCGCGATGATCTCGTGGCCGGCTCGCCTGGTCCGCGACGTGCCCGCGCGTACCGCTACAGGCTGTTTGCGCTGGACGTTGCTCGTGACTCCACGCGAGGATAGGAGCTCGCGAGCAACCGCACGATGGGGCGGTCGAACAGTCGGCGGAGGTGTGTATGCGAGTCATCGTTTCGATCGCGATCATGGCGTTGGCGGCGTGTGGCAACGACCCGGACAGCTGCAAGATCACGTGCTCCGCGGATGTCGAGTGCCCCGATGGCCAGACCTGCGGTGATCTCGGACGATGCACGGCCGGCGAGTCGTGTACCGAGGGTAGCTGCACGGCGGGCGTGTTCCTCGGATGCGTCGACGAAGAGACCGCCCGCTTCTGCGATCAGACCGGCACCGCCGCCACAAGCGACGCATGTGGCGGCTTCGGCTGCAACGCGGCCGAGGTGCGGTGCAACGAGTGCAGACCCGACCAACTCGGGTGCGCGGGCGACGAGCTGACCACCTGTACCGCGGACGGGCTGGTCGCGTCCACCGAGACCTGCGTGCTTCAGTGTGCGGATGCCACCGGCGACACCGCCGCGCGTTGCCACAGCATCGTGCCCGTGTGGATTCCGCAGGTCTGCGAGACCATCGCCGTCGAGGCCGAGCTCTTGATCACGACCGCGACGGAGATCGATACGAATCAAGACTCGGCGTGTAACGGCGGCATCGTCGCGCAGCCGTCCGGCCCGGAGATCTGCGTCGTCCGCTATCACCGGATCGTGCTCGGAGCGACGGTGTCGGTGGTTGGCGCGCGCGCGATCGCGTTCGTCGCCGATCAGGAGCTCGACATCGACGCGCTACTCGACGTCGGCGCTCGGGGGCGCACGAGCGGCCCTGGTAGTGGCGGAACCTCTGGTGGAATTTCGAGCACCGGAGGCGGTGGCGGCGCCGGCTCCAAGCAGGTGGGCGGGAACGGCGGTGCCTTCGGCGCACCCGGCGGTGGCGGCGGCGCGATCGTCGATCCGCTCGGATCGCCCGTGCTGCTGGGTGGTCAACGAGCAAACAACAACGCGACCACCGTCGCCAACTTTGGAGACTATGTTCCCGTCGGTGGCGGCGGTGGAGGCGCAGCGCTTCTGGTTTCGTGCTCCGGGGTCGTGACCGTGTCGGGAACGATCGACGCCGGCGGCGGCGGTGGTGCCGGCGGCGGACGGAAGGCGGAGGTGCAAGGCTCTCCTTTCCAAGGCGGGGCTGGTGGAGGAGCGGGCGGGTACGTCG
>JACCYD010000695.1 GCA_013696695.1 Deltaproteobacteria bacterium
CGCGCGAGTCGGATCGCGCGGTCGTTGATCGCGCGCTTGGCCTCGGTGCCCTCCGCGGCGTCCGCGGCGGTCTGCAGCCGCGCGAGCGCGACGGCGACGTTGCCGGTCGCGTCGTCGAGCTCGGTGAGGGCTTCGATCGCGACCGCGGCCGTCGGCTTGCCGGGCGCGACCTCGAGAGCCTTGCCGAGCGCGCTGCGCGCTTCCTCGATCGCCTGCTCGCCACCGACGTGATACGCGAACAGCTCCGCGGCCTGGACGTAGAGCGCCGCGGCCGCGTTGATGTCGGGGGTTGGTTGTTGTCCCGGGCCGAGCCAGCTGCCGAGCTGAGCGGCGTGTGCGGCCGTCAGATACGTCGCGGCGAGATCCGTGGCGCTGTTGCGCGCGAGGGCATCGCGCTCGGCCGCCGACGTCAGCACGACGAAGCCAGGTGCGGTGGCCTCGAGCGAGGCGAGCAGCGCGCGCGCTTGCTCGCGTTGACCGCCGCGCAGCAGGGCGTCCGCGCGCCGGATCGACAGCGCCATCGCGCGGCCCGGATCGCCTTCGACGGCCTGCCAGCTCTGCACGAGCTCGGCGAGATCGTCGTAACGACCGAGCTCCTCGGCGAGCTCGGTCAGATCGGCGAGCACGAGCGGCTCGCCCGGCGCCAGCGCGAGCGCTTGCTGCAAAACGTCCCACGCCTGGTCGGGAGTCTCGCCACGCACGAGCTGCGCCTGGCGCCGGCGAAGCGCGACAATCTCGCGACGGATCATCGCGGCGCGCTCGGTGGCGCCTTCGGCTTCCGATGGAATCGACCCGCCGAGGCCGAACGCGGCGAGCAGCAGACCGGCCAGTGTATCGATCGCGGCGATCGTGTCCACCGGGGTTCCGTGAAGCTCGGCGATGCGCAGCTTCTCGCGCGCGACACGTTCGGACAGCCCCGAATCGGCAGTCGCGGCGAGTTGCTCGGCGCGCTCGAAGGCCGCCTGCGCCCGGCTGTAATCCTTCCCGCCCTTGTCGGAGGCTGCCGTGCGACCGACCTCGAGCCAGTAGCTGATCTTGCGCGCGGGATGCTCGACCGCATCGGCGAGCCACTCCCAGACGTCGATCAACGCCGCGGTGTCGCCGGATTTGGCGACCAGCCGCTCGAGCTCGAGCAGCGCGCCCTGATGCGTCGGGGCGATCCGCACGGCCTCGTCGAGAGCATTCCGCGCCTCGCCCGGATCGTTGGCTTGCGCGCACACGCGGGCCTTCTCGAGCAGCAGATCGGCGCGCTCCAGATCATCGCGCGCGTATTCGACCTCGGCGGCGATCAGCTTGACGAGGTTTGGCCACAGCCCGCGGCGATAGAACACGCGGCGGATCGCCCACAGGTTCGGACGTAGCGACGAGTCGAGCGTCAGCGCCTTGCCGTAGGACTTCACGGCGCGCGCCTCGTCGGTGAGGCGCCGCTCGTAGTGCTCGCCGAGCTCGTAGGCGAGGAATGCACCGACGGTGGGATCCAGCGTCGCCTCGAGCTCCCTCATCATCGCCGCAGCGCGCGGCTCACCGCCGGCATCGCCGAGCTCTGCGAGCGCGCGATCGACCACCGTCGGCGACTCGAGGTGAGCCTCGAGCGGTTGATCGACGACGATGTTCGGCGTCTCGGTGCTGACCTCGATGCTGCCTTCTTCGAGATCCGCTGGGACCGGCGTGTGCTCGTCGCGCTCGTATTCGCCGCGCGACGGTGGCGTCGACAGGCGCCGCGCACGATCGGGAATTGGCGGCGGGTTGGACGGCGGGCGCGACCGGACCGGTGCATCAGCCACTTCGTTCGCGGGCCGCGTGGTGACGGCGTCGTCGAGATCGCTGGGTGCCGATGGGGGCCGCGGCGGCACGTTGACCTCGTCGAGATCGACGTGGATGCGCGACGGCAGCTCGCCTTCGAAGCGCTCCGAATCCTCGTCGTTGTTGCCGCTGACGGTGGGAGCCGACGGCGGCTCCCGCAACATGCTCGGCGGCGCCGGGATGTTCGGCGGTGGACCGAGCGTCGGGATTGCCATCGGCGGCTGCGACGCGCGGTGGGTGACGATACTCGGCGACGACGACGGCTTCGCCGCGGAGGCCGGGACCTTGACGATCGGGATCCGCGCGACGCGCGGGATCGGTGGTGGCACGACAGGCGGCAGCTTCGGCGGAACTTTGCTTGGCGGCGGGCTCGCGGTCACGGGCGACGCTTCGTCGAGGTCGTCGAGATCGATGGTGGCATCGGACATCGACTGCGGGCGCTCGGGTGGCATCCGGGCCTCGGGACGCTCCTGCGGAGCCTGCGGCATCGGGCGCATGCCCGAGCCGACATCGATCTCGTCGTCATCTTCCGAGGTCAGATAGGCGTCGACGCGAGATGCCAGGCTCCCGCGGGTAGGCGAGGCCGGTGCGGGCGAACCCTCGGTGGCGCCCGGATCGTCGTCAGGTGGCGATCCCAAAACGGTCTAAACGATCGCGCTAGAGCGTGGGACTGTCAACGCAGGCACGCGTCATTCCGAGGATTTGGGAGCTTGTCTGAGTCGCGTGAACGGAGCATACATTCGGCGCCGTGGAGCCCTTCCGCCTCGGAGAACACACCCTCGATCTCGAGGCCCTGCAGGACGTCGCACGGCGTGATCGGCGGGTCGAGATCGGCCCCGCCGCGCGTCGGGCGATGGATCGCGCCCGTTCGGTCGTCGATGCGGTCGTCGCGGGCGGCGATGCCGCGCCGGCGGTCTACGGCGTCAACACCGGGTTCGGCGCCCTCGCCGAGGTCCGGATCTCGTCGGCCCAGGTCACCCAGCTCCAACAAAATCTCGTGCGCTCGCACGCGGCCGGCGTCGGCACGCCGCTTCCACGCGATGCCGTTCGCGGCATGATGCTGCTCCGCGCTGCCGTGCTGGCGACCGGCCGCAGCGGGGCGCGCACCGTGTGTTGCGAGCGGCTCTGCGAGCTCCTCGCAGCGGGCGTGCATCCGATCATCCCGGCGCGCGGCTCGGTCGGGGCCTCCGGCGATCTCGCGCCGCTCGCGCATCTCGCGCTCGGCATGATCGGCGAGGGCTTCGCCGAGTATCGCGGCGAGACGCTTCCCGCCACCGAGGCGCTGCGCCGCGCGGGCATCGAGCCGCTCACGCTTGCGGCCAAGGAAGGCTTGACGCTCCTCAACGGCACCCAGCACATGACCGCGGTCGGTGGGCTCGCCGTGTTCGATGCCGAAGCCACCTGCCGGATCGCCGACCTCGCCGGCGCGCTGTCGCTCGAGGCGCTCAAGGGCACCGCACGCGCATTCGATGCGCGCGTGATCGCGGCGCGCCCGCACGCGGGACAGATCGCCGTCGCCGCCGTGTTGCGCGAGCTACTCGCCGATTCGCCGATCGCGGAATCGCACCGCGACTGCGGCAAGGTCCAGGATCCGTATTCGCTGCGCTGCATGCCGCAGGTCCACGGCGCGACGCGCGACATGCTCGCGTTCGCGCGGAGCGTGCTCGAGCGCGAAGCCGCGAGCTCCACCGACAACCCGCTGGTGTTCGTCGATCCCGACGGGCCCGACGGTGCCGGCGAGATGATCAGCGGCGGCAACTTCCACGGCCAGCCGATCGCGATCGCGCTCGACGCCGCCGCGATCGCGATCGCCGAGCTCGCGAACATCAGCGAGCGGCGGATCGAGCAGCTCGTCAATCCGCACCTATCGAGCGGCTTGCCGCCGTTCCTCGCGCCCGATAGTGGGCTGCACTCGGGCTTCATGATCGCGCAGGTCGCGGCCGCCTCGCTGGTGTCCGAGAACAAGGTGCTCGCGCATCCCGCCTCGGTCGATTCGATCCCGTCGTCCGCGGGTCGCGAGGATCACGTGTCGATGGGCGCGACCGCCGCGCTCAAGCTCGCGACGATCGAGAGCCACGTGCGCACCGTGCTCGCGATCGAGCTGCTGTGCGCGGCGCAAGGGCTCGACCTTCGCCGGCCGCTGCGCACCACCGCGAAGCTCGAGGCCGTGCACGCGGTGATCCGCGCGCGGGTGCCCGCGATGATGGTCGATCGTCCACTGTCGCCGGACATCGCCGCGGTGCGCGGGTTGATCGACGATGGCTCGTTACTCGCCGCCCTCTAGCGTGATCGCGACAGGGAGGTTCGCGCCGCGCACGCCGGTGCCGAGCGCGCCGTGCAGATTGGTCCCCCAGCAGAAGCCTGCGCCGCTCTCGGTGGTGCCACACGTGAAGCCATCGCCCGCCGTCACGCTCGCCCACCGCTCTCCGTCGGGAGGTGGAATTGCGCGACCGGAGAATGCCGGATCTATGCTGGCAGGCGGCCCGACCTCGCCGTGACGCGCGTCGCCCCAGCACACGATGGTCGGCTCGGTGAGACCACAGACGGCGCACGCGTGCGAACGGCCCGCCGCGAGCTGTGTGCAATCGGTGGCGTTCGCGATCAGGTTTGGCTCGAACACGGTCGACAGCTCGAACGAGCCGCACTGACCGTCGATGTTGTCACCCCAGCATTCGATCTGGAGATCGGCGCGCAGTCCACACGCGAACCCACTGCGCCCGATCGCGATCGCTCGATACGTGCGACCGGTATCGGTCAGCGGCGCCGGCCCGCAATCGGCCGCACAGCTCGCGCCGGTCTCGTCGGCGTTGCACGTGCCGTCGCCACACGTGCCGACCGCGCCATTGCCGAACACGCCATCCGCGTTGTTGCCGAAACATACGAGCGTGTCGGAGGCATCGAGCTGACACCCGAAATCGAATCCGAAGGCGAGCTCGGTGGCACCCGCGAGCTCGGGATCCGCCTCGGGTCCATGACTCTCGAGCGCCTCGCCCCAGCACGTGATCTGTGGCGCCCCGGTGATCTCGACACCACACGTCGCGTTCGCCCCGGCGAACACTCGATCCCACACGCCGGACACCAGCGTCGGCGGCACCGGCGTCGCGGTTCGTGTGCCGGTCTGGCCCAGTCGACCATCGCCCCAGCACGCGACCTCGCTCCCGGACTGGATGCACGTGTGATTCGCGCCGGTCGCGATCACGGTGGCGGACAGCGTGCCGATCGCGGCGGGCACCGGCTGAGGCGCCGCGATGTCGCAGATGTCTGGGCTGCACGGGGTCGTGCGCCCTGCCTCGATCCCCGCGACCTGGCCGAGCTCGATCGAGCCCCAGCAATAGACGTCGCGCTGCGCCGTCCCCTCGACGATCGCTGCGCCGCACACGTGCGAAGCGCCGGCGTGCAGCGCGTCCCATGCCTGATCGCCCGCGATCGGCAGCGGCGTCTCCGAGCGGGTCGCCCCGCCCTGCGCGAGCTGGCCGGTACGATTGTCGCCCCAGCACTGGACGTCGCCGTCGACGATCGCGCACGCGAGATCGAGGTCGCCTTCGTCGCGCCCCGGATCGGCATCGGTCGCGTTCCAGCCGACGGCGAGGCCGGTCGCACCGCCGGTGACCTTCGCGAACGTGCGGCTCTGCTGCCAGCGTCCGGTGCCCAGGCCGCCCGCTTTCGCGGTGCCCCAACAGAACACTTCATCCTCGCGGCGACCGCACGTGAAGCGCTCGGCCGACGCGACCTCGACCCAGCCGGTCAGCGTGCTCGCGATCGTCGGCACCGCAAGGTTGTCGCCGGTCGGATCGATCACGAGCGGATCGCCGAGCGCGCCTTGCGCGACGCGCCCCCAGCATGACAGCTCGCCTGCTCTCACCGCACACGTGCTGTCGAGCCCCACCGCGATCCGCGTCGCGCCGATCAGCCCGGCGGATTGCGGCTCCTGCTTGACGTTGAACTTGGTGTTGCCGAGCTGGCCGCTCGAGCCATCGCCCCAGCACCACACGCCGAGCGACTTCGAGATCGCACACGTGTGGCGCTGTCCGGCGGCGACGTCGATCCAGTCAGCGATGTCGCTGGTGACGAGCTGCGGGCGCGGCGCGTCGTTCGGCGAGCCGGCGCCGAGCTTGCCGAAATCGCCGGCGCCCCAGCAGAACAGCCGCCCACCTGCCTCGGCATCCCCGGTGATCGCGCACGTGGTATCGAAGCCGGTCGCGACGCGGGACCACGCCACCGTACTGCCGTCGACCTCGATGCGGATCGGGGTCGCGACATCGCCGACGACGGCGGACGTCACCTGATTGCGCTCGTTGCGTCCCCAGCACCACAGCTCGTCACCATCGAGCGCGCAGGCATGACCGGCGCCCGCGGCGATCGCATCCCAGCGGCGGGATCC
>JACCYD010000697.1 GCA_013696695.1 Deltaproteobacteria bacterium
GTCCAAGCTGACTGTTTTTGCGGTACATCGACCTCATGGACTTCAAGCTCGACGACGAGCAACGGATGATCGTTCAGACGGTACGCAAGTTCGCCGAACGCGATCTGCGAGCCTGGGCCCCCGACGCGGATCGCGCCGGCGCCGCGCCGGACAAGCTGGTGCCCACGGCGAGCGAGCTCGGCTTCTTCGTCGATGCGGTGCCCGCCGCGAACGACGGCATGCTCGAAGGTGCGTATTCCCACGCCACGCGCGCGCTGCGCGGCTTCGAGCTCGGGCGCGGGTGCGCGGCGATGGCCGCGCTGCTCGAGACCAACGTCGAGCCGGCCCTCGCCGTCGAGAAGTGGGGCAGCGCCAATGCGAAGCAAGCGCTGTTCGGCTCGCTCGCATCCGGCGGCCTCGCCGCGCTCGCACACGACAGCCGCGGCCTCCTCGAGATCTCCGCCGATGGCAACAACCTGCGCGTCACCGGCAAGCTCGGTCCGGTGCCCGCACTCGCCAGCGCGAGCCACGTGCTCGTGGTCGCGCGCGACGCCGTGTTCGTGCTGTCAACCGACGGTGTGAAACGCGACGCGATGACGCCGTCGGGTTGGCGCGCCGGCAAGTGGGCCACCGCCCAGCTCGATGCCAACGTGCACGACGGGAGTGTTCTGGCGCGGGGAGACCAGGCGCACGCGGTCGGCGAGGAGATCCTCGCGTGGGCGCGCGTCTCGCTCGCCGCGCGCGCCGCCGGCGTCGCGACCGCCGCGATGGAATTCGCGAAGGCGTACGCCAACGATCGCGTCCAGTTCGGCCAGAAGATCGGAGCGTTCGAGTCGCTGATCCGGTTGCGCGACGATGCCGAAACCGCCGCGATCGGCGCCAGGTTGTTCGCGCTCCACGCCGCGTGGGCCCTCGACACCGGCCAGCCGAACGCGTTCGATCTGGCCAGCCGCGCTCGCGTGGTGGCCGGCGATGCCGTCACTCGCGCGACGATCGACGCTGTGCAGATCTTCGGTGGCTACGGCTTCGTCAACGATTATCCCGTCGAGAAACTGATGCGCGATGCGCGCGCGTTCGAAGCGCTGTACGGCGACGAGCGCCTCGGCCGCGTGCTCGCCGAAAAGTCCAACGTGCTCGGAGAGAGGAACTAGCCATGGATATCTTCCACGACTCGCCACTGTTCTCCGGCGTCCGTCAGATGCTCAACGGCTTCGCGACCAAGATGGTCCGTCCGATCGCGATCAAACACGATCAGGAAGAGTCGATGCCGTGGGAGCTGATGAAGCTCGCCTCGGCGCTCGGCCTCACGCAGACCTCGATCGTCGACGGCCGCAAGAAGCTGACCGGCGTCGAAGAGGATCCCGATCCGAAGAAGCCGAAGAGCCAGGCGCGCCTCGCGGTCGCAGGCTCCGAGGAGCTCGCGTGGGGTTGCGCGGGCATCTGCCTCGCGATCGGTGGCAGTGGTCTCGCGGCTTCGCCGATCGCCCGGATGGGCACCGAGGAGCAGAAGCAGGAGTTCCGCAAGCTGCTCTCGGGCAACGACGACAAGGGCCACATCAAGGTCGCCGCGATGGCGCTATCGGAGCCCGGCACCGGCTCGGACATCTCCGGCATGAAGACGATCGCGCGCCAGGACGGCGATCACTGGGTGATCCGCGGCAGCAAGCAGTGGATCACGAACGGTCAGAGCGCAGCGGTCTACGTCGTGTGGGCGCAGACCGACGAGGCCGCCGGTCGCGCCGGCGTCCGTGGCTTCATCATCGGTCGCGACACGCCGGGTCTGGTTCCCGGTAGAAAAGAGACCAAGCTCGGCATCCGCGCGTCGGAGACCGCGCAGGTCCACTTCGAGGACTGCCGCGTTCACAAGGACATGATGTTGGGGATCGGGGCGGAGTCCGGCGCCGCCGGCGGCCTCGCCGACACCAAGAAGATGCTCGACTCGACGCGCCCGGTCGTCGGTGCGCAGGGCGTCGGCATCGCGCGCGCGGCCTACGAGTTCCTGCTCGATCGCGTGCGCGGCGGCACGCTGCATGGCACGCCGATGGCGAGCCACCAGCACATCATGTTCGAGCTCGCCGAGATGCAGATGGAGATCACCGCGTCGCGCATGCTCTCGCACCGCGCGGCGTGGCTCGCCGATCACCACCTGGAGAACGTCGCCGAGGCGTCGATGTCGAAAGCGCACGGGGCGCGTACCGCACAATGGGTGACAACGCGGGCCATGGTGCTCCTCGGCGAGGAGGCCCTCGAGCCGGGCCATCCCGTCGAGAAGTGGTATCGCGACGCGAAGATCTACGACATCTTCGAGGGCACCGGTCAGATCCAGCGCCGCATCATCGCCAAGCAGATGACCGGTCAAAACCCGACCTAACCGCGTTACACTGGGCCTCCATGGGAGGCATGCGTTGGTTCGTCCTGTGCGTGGCGTTGGTGGCCGTCCGCACCGATGCCATCGCCGATAACGCGCAGGCCGCACGTACGTTGTTCAAGCAGGGCATCGAGGAGTACAAGGCCAAGAAGTACGGCGAGGCCTCGATCACGCTGCTCAAGTCGTACGAGCTCGATCCCAAGCCCGATACGTTGTTCGCGCTCGCGCAGGCCGAGCGCTTCGACAATCGCTGCGCCGACGCGATCGAGCACTACAAGAAGCTGCTCGAGCAGACCACCGATCTGCCGACCGCGAAGGCGGTGCAGAGCAACGTCGATCTGTGCGTACCGCCGGAGCCCGTCGCCGGCGAGACGCCCATCGACAAGCCCGCGGTGTGCGAGACGCCGAAGCCGGTCGACGTCAAGCCGAAGATCGAGACGCGCACGGTCACGCGGGTCGAACAGCGAACGCACAAGCTCGCGACCGGGTTGTTCGCCGGCGGCGGTGTCGCGATCGGTGGATCGATCGCCTTGTTCATGTTGGCGGGCAATTCCCGCGACGACGCCGACCAGGCCACCTCGCTCGCGGAATCGAATCGGCTCTACGATCGCTCGGTCGATCAGAAGCGACTGTCGTTCCTCGTCGGTGGCGTGGGCCTTGGCCTGGTGGCCGGTGGTGTGGTGCGCATCCTGATGACGCAGCGCAAGGAATCCCGCGCGCAGGTCACCGTCGCCCCGACGGTTGGTGGCGCTGCCTTTCAGGTGATGGCGCGATGGTGAAAGTACTCGTCGTACTCGCGGTATTCGCTGCGACCGGATGCGGTGGCGGTCAGTGTCTCGAC
>JACCYD010000698.1 GCA_013696695.1 Deltaproteobacteria bacterium
ACGCCACAGGTGCGAGGCCGTATCGGCATCGTCCGGCGCGAGCAGCAGCGCGATCAGGTGCGTGCGGAACGCGCGCGGCGCATCCTTGATCTGGTCCTCGATCACCTGCGCCTTGCGCCGCAGAATCTCGACGCGCTTCGCGGTGCTCGCAGCGCGCTCGGCGAGGGCGCTGTCGACGGCTACAACCTCGTTCCACGCACGCGCCTTGCCGGCGAGCGTTAGTAGGGCATCGCGGATGTCTTCGCGATCGGGAGCCCACGAGAACGCGGAGAGCACGTCGGCGACCGCGCTCTTGCTATCGCTCACGCGCTCCTCGAGGATCTTCGCGCGGCGCAGGTAGAGCTCGACGCGCTCGGCGGGGTTGTGCGCGGCGAATGCGATCTCGTACGCATCGAGCAGCGAGCGCCACGCCTGCCGCGAGTCGAGCTCGCTCGCGAGCCGTTCGATCTCGGCGAGCAAGCTGCCGTCGCGCGGATACACCGCCAGCGCCTCGGCCAGCACCGCGAGCGCGCGCGGCTTGTCGGCGAGCCTGCGCTCGTCCAGACCGGCGAGCTCGCGCGATAAGGTGACGAAGCGCTCCGGCTCGGCGGGTGCGTTGGTGACCCCGCCACCCATTTGCATCAATCGCTTGCGCTCGTCGGTGAGCACCTCACCGAGCTCGCGCCACAGTCCGTAGGCCTCGCCGGCGCGGCGAACATCGGCGAGCGTGCCCTCGTCGGGCGCCTCGTCGTGCGCGCGCCGCCACCAGCGGAACGCGGCCTTCGGATCGTTGAGCTTGTCGGCGGTCGCCGCGGCGATGCGTTGCACCAACGTGCGGCGATGTTCGGCCCAGCCGGCGGCGTGCTCCGGCTCGACCGACGGATCGTCGCGACCCGGTGCGAAGGCGAGCATCCGCTCGAGGATCGCGACGTGCTCTTTCCACTTACCGAGCCGCGCGAGCAGATCGGCGGTGGCAGCGAGTGCTTCGTCCTGCTCGGGGTCGAGCTCGAGTACGCGCTTGAACGCCTGCAGCGCGCGCGTCGGGTTGTTGAGCCGGTCGCGGCACATCAGGCCGATCTCGAGGCCGCGCGCGACCTTTCGCGGCGTCTCCGGCGACAAGTACATCTCGCGCTCCGCGATTCGCACCGCGGCGTCGAAATCGCCACGCGCCTCGTGCAGCCGCCGCAGCGCGGTGTGCGCGTCGAGGTGATTCGGGTTGAGCTCGCGGATCAGATGATCGAGCACCTTGATCGCTTCCGCGGGCGCGCCGAGCCGCTCCTCGAAGCTCTCCGCACGCTCGAGCGCGGCGGCGCAGGCTCGCTCTCGATCCTCCGGGAACGCGCTCGCAGCGTAGAGCACGATCTGCATGCCGAGGATGTCGGACAACTCGCGCCACTTACCGGCTCCTCGGTAGAGGCGTGCGAGCGCATCGAGCGCCGTGCGATTCTTCGGCGACAGCTCGAGGACGCGGTGCCAGGCGCGTGTCGCGCGGGGCGCGTCGCCGAGATGCGTGTCGAGCACGGTGGCGTACCGCTCGAGGGACATCGCGCGGATCGCCGCATCGGGCGTGCCTGGTGGTGGCAATGGCTTGCCGCCATCCTGGCGCTCGAGCACCTGCGCGAGCTCGCCCCAGCGCTGCGACTTGTCGTACAGCGTCGAGAGCGCGTTGAGCGCATCGGGATCCGATGGCGACGTGCGCAGCGTTTGCTCCCACCGCTCGAGTGCGACCACGTCGTCTTCGCGCGCCTCGGCAAACTTCGCGAGCCGCTTGAGCAGCTTCGCGCGCTCCGCCGGCGAGGTGGCCGACTGCGCGTGATACTCGAGCGTCTGCTCGAGCCGTGGATCGCCGGCCTTCTCGAGCACCCGCTCCATCCGATCGAGCGCATCTCGATCGCCGGTCAGCAGCTCGAGTACGGCGCTCGACGCGTAGACCACGCCGTCGACATCGGCCAGCCGCGTTTCGTAGAGCAGCGCGAGGCGGCGGAGCTGCGTCAGCCGCTCGGCGCGCTTGGCGACCGGCCACTCGACCTTCGTCTCGGCGGGCTTGCCGGCGCGGCGGTTGATCTCGTGCAGGCGGCGCTCCTCGAGCTCGAGGAGACGCCGCAACGACGACGCCAGGCCAGCATCATCGCCCTCGCGCTCGTAGAGCTCCATCAACGCCTTGAGCGTCGCATCGTCGTCGGGATTGCCGATGACGACCTCCTCGTAGAGCTCGATCGCGCGACGCGGATCGATCTGCCGCTCGCGATACGTCTGCGCCATCTTCTTGAGCGCATTCATCCGGATCACCGGATCGACGGCGGTCGCGACCTCGTGCTCGAGCGTCGAGACCAGCTGCTTCCACATCGTCGAGCGGGCGGTCAGCCGGCGCATCGCCTCGGCGACCTTCGGGCTCGACGGCTCGTACTCCTTGATCCGCTCCCACACTTCGATCGAACGATCGATGTCACCGAGGCGAAGCTCGGCGAGCTGGGCGATCTCCTCGAGCCGGCGCACGATATCGCCGGGCTCGGCGCCTGCCTCGATCAGATTATCGAGGGCGAATTCGGAGAGGTCGATCAGGCCGCGCCAATCGCGGCGCTCGCGGAAGTGATCGACGTAGCGAGCGAGGGCTTCCTCGTGGGTCGGCGACACGCCCAGCGCCTGATGCAGGAGCTCCGCGGCGCGATCGCGATCGCCCATGTGCTCACGCGCAACCGTTGCGAGCTCGAGGATCTCCGCGACCAGATCATCGGCGGGTGTTTCGGGATCCTGTCCCAGCGCGTTGATCTCGGCTTCCATCAGCCGCGACAGCGCTTCCCAATCTTGATCTTCGCGCAGCAACTCGCGGAGCTCGCGCGCGACCTTACCGCCGGGGCGCTCGTACGCGAGCAGGTCGGTGAGCACCTCGATCAACCCGGCGCGATCCGGTTTCTGCGTTCGATACAGCGCGGCGCGCCGCCGCAGCACGCTCGCGCGCTCGTCGGGATCGGTGAGGATCGTGGTGCGGTGGCGGAGCGCGCGATCGAGCTCGTCCCACTCCGAGCTCTTCTGCAGCGCTTCCTCGAGCGCGCCGCTGGTGCCCTTCGAGTGCGGATCGATGCCGACGGCACGGCGGAGATAATTGATGCCGGTCGCGTCGTCGCGGGTCAGCCGGCGGCGGCCGACCTCGACGAACAGCTCGCCGGCCTTGTGGCGGGTCTGTCCGTCGCGGAAGTTCGGGTTCGCGTAGACCTCGGCGAGCTTCTCGGCGATCTCGAGGGAGGTGGGATCCAGCTTGGTCGCCTCCTCGAGATGATTCGCCGACGCTTCGAGATCATTGCGCAAGGCGAGGACGCCCAGCTGGTAGCGGATCTGGGCCTTGCGAGCGGCGGCGGCCGGCGCGCTACCGAGCACTTCGAGCTCGGCCTGATACAGCTTCGCGACCATCGCCTCGTCGCCGAGCGACAGGTAGAGCTGGCGCGCAGCATCGAGGGCCTCGGTGCGCTGCGGCTCGAGCCGCCAAGCCTGCTGCCAATGCCACAGGGCACGATCGACACGGCCGAGATGATCGTTCCACAGCTCCGCGGCTCGGCGGTGCTGCGCCGCGCGACGCTGGACGATCTGCGCGCGCTCGCTGTCACCGCGCCGTGTCCTGTCGCGCGCGAGCTCGACGAGCTCCTGCTCGATGATCTCGACCGCGGCAGCCGGGTCGCTGGGCTCGACGATCTCGAGCAGGCGATCCGCCGCGCGGTAGTTCGTGGGATCGAGATCGAGCGACGTCCGCAGGTATTCGATCGCGGTCGCCATCTCACCGAGGACAACCATCGCTTCACCGGCTTCGGACCACGCGTCCGCGGCGCGAATCGGATCGCGTTCGTGCTGGGCCCACGCCGCGCACAGCTCGGCGAGGAGCTCGCCACGCCCCGCATCGCGAAGCTCCTGACGCAATTGCGCGAAGCCCTTGGCCTCCGGTTGCTGCCGGAACACGACGACCCGCGCCTCGAGCGGATCGATCGACATGTTTGGCATGGTGTCGTCAGACATTCAGCCGGCGGCGACGATACCACGCTCCGGAGGCCATCCCTGCGTAGCCTCGATGAAATCTGGCTGTCATGCGAAGGTGGCCGCATGTTCGGCAAGAAGCGAAAGCTCGAAGAATTCGAGGCGGCGGGCGCAGCGGCCGCCAAGCGGCTCCTCGACAGCGACAACCTTCCCGAGCTGCAATCGGCGGCGAAGCAGATCCGCAACGCGTGGGGCGATGCCGGCTTCCCGCAGGGCGACGCCCTCGCGATCGCCGGCGCGCTCGAAGCCCGGATCGAGAAGCTCAAGCGGCGACAGTTCGAGCAAGCGGTTCGCCCGTGCGCTCAATGCAGCGGGCGCGCGTTCCGGATCTCCGAAGAGATGACCATCGACAACGCTGGCCCGCTGCGCCTCGTGGTCTGCGATGCGTGTCGCGCGACGGTCTGGTTCTGGGTCCGCGAAGGCTCGCTCGAGGCCCGCTTCGGCCCGCTCGTCGAAGTGCCCAGCGCCGGTCCGTTCCGCTGAACATCGCAATCTCGCACCCCGCAATCTCGCACCCAGGTTGAGGTAACTGTGCGGAGTCGCGTCGGACGCGACTTTGCGATCTCGGACAAGACCCCACCGGGGTTGCGGTAACTGGCGGTAACTGTGCGGAGTCGCGTTGCGGCGGGCCGGTTGTCCGACTTTGCAAAGTCGCGTCCGGCACGAGGCGCGAGCGGGTGGTTGTGCATACTCGGGTGATGACCAGCGGCGAGCTGTGTGTTCTGGCGAAGCTGGCACCGCTCGCGGATGTCGAGGATCACCATCCTGACGTGCGGATCTTCAATTACCGGCACCTCGAGGTGTCGTTCACGACGCGCTCGATCGGCTGTCGGAGAACGACTTCGTGATGGCGGCGAAGGTCAACGAGCTGCTGCAGTGAGCGCGACAAGCAGGGCGTCGACTCCGTGGTCGGCGTTGTCACCCGAAGCTGCACTGCGAGCGGCAAGCTGATCTCCAAGGTCGATCCCGACACATTCCTACGCGGGAGCGGCGATCGAGGACGGCTACATG
>JACCYD010000704.1 GCA_013696695.1 Deltaproteobacteria bacterium
GCGAAAAGCTCGCGCGCTCGTCCTCGGGTAAGCCCGGATCAGCTTCCGGATCGAGGATCAGGAACATGTTCTCGCGGTACTTGCCCCAGTGGCCGGACGTCTCCCACAACGACTTGTTGTAGAGCAGCGGCGTCTTGATCTCCTCGTAGCCGTTCGCGAGGCACAGCCGGCGCATCGCCGTCTGGAGCTGCGTGAAGATCGCCGTGCCCTTGTGCGTCCAGAACACCGCGCCCGGAGCGGCGGGATGGAACGCGAACAGATCGAGCTCCTTGCCGACCCGGCGGTGATCGCGCTTCTTGGCCTCTTCCTGCTGGTGGATCCAGGCGTCGAGATCCTTCTGCGTGAAGAACGCCGTGCCGTAGATCCGCTGGAGCTGTTGCTTGTTGTGATCGCCGCGCCAGTACGCGCCGGCGACGCTGAGCAGCTTGATCACGCCGATCTTGGCCGTCGACGGAGCGTGGGGGCCGAGGCAGAAGTCGACCCAGTCGCCGTGCGAGTACAGCGAGAGCGACGTCGCGCCCTTGTTGAAGATGTCCTCGATGATCTCGAGCTTGAACGTCTCGCCGAGCTTGCCGAACAGCGCGAGCGCCTCGTCCTTCGAGACCTCCTTGCGCAGGAACGGCAGGTCCTTTTTGACCTCCTCGTTCGCCGCCTTCTCGATGACGACGAGATCCTCCGGCGTGAACGGGTTCGGCTTGCCGTCCGCGTCGACGCGATAGAAGTCGTAGTAGAAGCCGTCGTCCGTCGACGGACCGATCGTGACCTGCGTGCCGGGGAACAGCCGCTGCACCGCACTCGCGACCACGTGCGCCGCGTCGTGCCGGATCAGCTCGAGGCTCTCCGGGTTCTTCGACGTGAACAGCTGGAGCGTGCCGTCGCGATCGAGCGGCGTCGTCAGATCGACCTCGACCCCGTCGTACTTCGCGAACAACGCCGCCTTCGCGAGGCCGGGACCGATCGCCGTCTTCACGAAGTCGAGCACGGTCGTCCCCGCCGCGATCGGCTTCGTGGATCCATCGGGCAGCGTGATCGTGACGTCGGACGCGCTCATCTTCAGCTCCTAGGTCGAGCAAGATACCGCAGGCGGGTTAACCCGCTCGCGATCCGGCTCGTAATCGAAACGGCCGATTCCCGTCGAGGAATCGGCCGTTCTGTCGTAGGCACATGCGGGATTGAACCGCAGACCCCCACCGTGTCAAGGTGATGCTCTCCCACTGAGCTATGTGCCTGTGAGATGGGCGAAGGGGTACTAGACGCCATGCGACTAGTCAAGCCCGGGACAGAGTTACCAGGTCCTTTCCCTCGACGTGCTACCACCGGATGATGACGCGCTGGCTCGTGTTGATGGTGTCGTGCCTCGGGATCCGGACCGCCCATGCCGACGATCCGGCGTATCTGTGCAAGCAGGCGCCGCCCGACATGAAGCTGACGGCGTCGTTCTCCCCGCAGGTCTCGCTGCAAGATCTCGCCACCTGGGTGCTCGGGTTCAGCTGCAAGAACATCGTGATCGCGAACGACGTCGCGAAGCACGCGACGAAGATGACGATCATGGCGCCGAAGCAGATGACGCCGAAGCAGGCGATGCAGCTGTTCGTCGACGCCGTCGAGGCGAACGGGCTGGTCGTCGTCCAGAAGCCCGATTCGATCCTGATCAAGCTCGGCCCGAACATGCCGAAGAACTGCCCCGACCTCACCGCGGCGCCGCGCCAACCAAAAACCTCCGGGGTCATCCCGCTCGGCGGGGGCACGCCGACGCCGACCCCGGCCGTCGACATGTCCGACGAGGACTACGCCAAGGCGATGGCCGCCGGCATCAAGCGGCTCGACGGTACCCACGTCGAGATCACGCGAGCGACCGTCGATCTGCTGCTGGCGAACCCGATGGAGGCGACGAAGGGCGCGCGCGTCGTGCCGGCGATGACCGGCGGCAAGGTGGATGGCTTGAAGATGTACGGGATCCGCCCCGGCTCGCTGTGGGCCATGCTCGGATTCGCGAACGGCGACACCGTCAAGACCGTCAACGGGCTCCGGATCGACAACGCCGAAACCGGGCTCGACGTCTATCAGAAGCTACGGTCCGAGAAGCGGTTCGAGGTCGCCCTGGTTCGCGGCGGCAAGCCGGTCGTCCTGGTCCTCACGGTCAAGTAGCCGGACCGACTGCCCCGGTCTGCATCCGCTGTCAGACCCTACCCCTGCTCCCGCCTTGCTCAGTCACCGAGAACAGGCGTAGACTTGAGGTCTTAGACAACCCTATCGGACTTCCTCCAGGTCCGATGAACAGAGCGCGACGCCCTGACATCACTGTCATGGCGGGTAACAAACGTGATCCAGGTTGGTGAGGTCCTCGACAAGTACGAGCTGCTGGAGCGAGTCGGCCAGGGCGGGATGGCGGTCGTGTATCGAGGGCTCGACCGATCGCTGAAGCGTGTGGTCGCGGTGAAGATCCTCCACAAGCACCTCTCGGACTATCAGGAGGCGCGCGATCGCTTCGAGCGCGAGGCGCAGGCGGTCGCCAAGCTGCGCCACGAGAACATCCTCGAGATCTTCGACTACTCCGGCGCGGACGAAGCAAAGTCTCTCGGCTCGAGCTACATCGTCACCGAGTTCATCGAGGGCTCGACGCTCAAGCAGGCGATCACCGATCGCCCGATCCAGTACCCCGAGATCGGGGCGATGATCATCCTCCAGGTCTGCCGCGCCCTCGCCCACGCGCACGCGGCCGGCGTCCTCCATCGCGACGTCAAGCCGGAGAACGTGATGATCCGGACCGACGGGGTCGTCAAGCTGATGGACTTCGGCATCAGCCACATGCTCGATCTCGAGCGGCTGACGGTGACCGGCCAGCTCCTCGGCTCGCCGGCGTACATGGCGCCGGAGCATGTCGAGGGCCGGCAACTCGACTTCCGCACCGACGTGTTCGCCGCGGGCATCGTGCTCTACCAGCTCACCGTCGGGCGGCTGCCGTTCGAGGGCAAGAACCCGCACGAGGTGCTCAAGCGCATCGCCGAGTGCAAGTTCACCGATCCGCGCCAGGCCAATCCGGTGATCGGGAACCGGCTCGGCCGGATCATCCTGCGCGCGATGGCGGCGGAGCCGAACGATCGGTATCCGAACATCGGCGAGATGGTGCTCGCGCTCGAGGCGTATCTCGAGGAGAGCGGCGTCGTCGCCGACAAGGTGCCGACCGAGCTGGCGCGGTACTTCGTGGCGCCGGTCGCGTACGAGCAGGCCTTCGAGATCCGTCTCGTCGACCACCTCACCGTGCGCGGCACCAAGCTGCTCGCCGACAACGAACGCGCCGCCGCGCTCGACGTCTTCGATCGCATCCTGACAGTCGATCCCGACAACGAGAAGGTGCTGAAGATCCTCGACGGCATCAATCGCCGGCGCCGGGTGCAGCAGGCGCTCCTCGGCACCGCGGCGGTGGCCGTGATCGCCTTCTGCGCGTACATGGTGCATCGCAAGAACCGGCCGATCGACGCCGAGCAGATCGATCCGCCCGCCGGCAGCACGTACGTGTGGACGCCGCCGCCGGTGCGCGATGTCGTGCGCGACAAGCTGACCGAGCCCCCGGATGCCGGCGTCGAGCCCGATGCCGTGGTGGCGATCGTCGACGACGCACGCGGCTCGAACCCACCGGTCGATGCGGTGGCCACGATCCCCGACACGGCACCGGTGCTGATCACCTGGGAGCTCAAGGTCATCGTGTCGCCGCGCGGCTCGGAGATCTACTTCGGTGATGGCACGCCGGTGCTCGCCTCCGACGGCGTGGTCACCAAGATGATCGATCGCGACATGATCGTGCGCGCACGCCATCCCAAGTGCGAGGAACAGGTCAAGCCGATCAAGGTCAACCAGACCGAGGTGGTGTTCAGCCTCGAGTACAAGCCCTCGAGCGTGGTGCCACGCTGCAAGCGCCCCGGCCTCGTCGATGTTCGCGTCGACAACAAGAGCGCGAAGCTCGATGGCGACTACGGCGTCTACTGGGATCCGAAGGCGATGATCGATTCCAAGAAGGTCACCGTCGAGTTCGTGTTCGAGAAGGAGACGGTCACCCGGAAGCAAACGGTGACGCCCGCGGCGGCGTTCGAGGTGTCGTGCGACTAGCGCGCGCCACGCTCGCACTGATGTTCGCCGCGACGACCGCGCTGGCGACGCCGTCTGCCGATCTCGACAAGGGCCGCGAGGCCTATCGCACGAAGGATTGGGACTCCGCGTTCAAGACGATCAACTCGCTGGTGCATCCGCGCCGTGAGCTCGCGCGGGTCGAGGACACCTGGGAGGCCTACGTGCTCGTCGGCGCGTCGCTCTATCACCTCGGTCGCCGCAACGAAGCGGTGGAGGAGTTCAAGCTCGCGCTCGAGCTCGATCTCGAGCGCACGATCACCACGAGCTTCCACTCGCAGGATGTCGTGCAGCTGTTCGAGGACATCAAGGCGCGCGTCAAAGCCGAGCTCGAGCTCAAGCAGCTGCAGCGCGAGCAAACCGAGCGCGAGCGGCGATATCGCGAGTACCTCGACACCGTCGGCGTATTCGAGACCAACAACTACGGCGTCAACTTCGTGCCGTTCGGCGCCGGCCAGTTCCAGAACAAGCAGCGAACCAAGGGCTACATCCTCGGCAGCGCGCAGATCCTGACCGGCGGCACGTCGGTGGTGACGTTCATCTACCTCGCGGGCAAGTACGGCCTGTCGTCGAGCCAGGTGCCGCTGACGGATGGCCCGCGCGTGCGACAGATCCAGCAGCTCGAGATCGGGACCGGCTTCGCCTTCATCGGCCTCTACCTCTACGGCGTGATCGACGCGATGGTGAACTACAAGTCGCAGCGCCGGATCAAAGGCGACGATTCGCTGATCCCGATCGAGCTGATCGATCCGTCGAAGCCGCCTCCGCCCAAGCCCAAGAAAACGTCGTTACGCGATCGCTTACGTATCGGTCCGATGGTCACGCCCGCCGGCGTGGGCATCGGGCTGGGTTGGGAGAACGACTAATGCCCTCGCTTCGTATGACCGCTCCAGGACAGCCGCCTACGGTGTTCAATCTTCACAAGAAGATCACGTCGCTCGGCTCGGGGCCCGACAACGATATCGTGTTGCCCGATCCACTCGTCACCGATGGCTACGCCGTCCACTTCGACGGCCAGATGTACACGGTGTTCGCGCCGAAGAAGACCGAGTTCGTGGTCAACGGCAAGAAGCGCAGCAAGCACAAGCTGACGCACGACGAGCGTCTGATGATCGGCAGTGTCGAGCTGCGCTTCGCGATGGTCGACGAGCATGCGCCGGTCGAGGAAGAAGCCGCGAACACGATCGCCGACATGGACGCGTACCAGAAGCTGTACGAGTTCTCCGAAAAGCTGATCCACCAGCGCGACCTCGGCGAGCTGCTCGATGCGCTGATGGATGCGGTCATCCAGATCACGAACGCCGACAAGGGCTTCTTGATCCTGCTCGAGGGCGAGACGCTCGACGTCAAGGTCGCGCGAAATCTCAAGGCCGAGAACATCGCCGACGCCGTCACCCAGCTCTCGGACTCGATCATCGCGAAGGTCGTCCGCACGCGAAAGCCGGTGATCGTATCGGACGCGCTGCGCGACGACGAGTTCTCGTCGAGCAAGAGCGTGATGCACCTCAAGGTATCGAGCGTGATCTGCGTACCGCTGCTCGATCGCGGCCGGTTGCTCGGCATCATCTACGTCGGCAACGATTCGATCCGTGATCTGTTCCAGACCGACACGCTGCGCGTGCTCTCGGTGTTCGCATCGCAGGCGTCGCTGATCGTCGCCAACGCGCTGCTGATGAACGAGCTGCGCCACGACAACCGCCGGCTCAACGAGCGGCTCGAGCAGTATCGGTTCGGCGAGATCGTCGGCACCTCACCGCCAATGCAGGCGGTGTTTCGCAAGGTGGAGAAGATCGCGGCCACCGACATCTCCGTGCTGATCACGGGGGAGACCGGCACCGGCAAGGAGCTGATCGCGCGCGAGGTTCACAACCGGTCGCCGCGCGTCGGTAAGCCGTTCGTCACCATCAACTGCGGCGCGATTCCCGAGAACCTGCTCGAGAGCGAGCTGTTCGGACACGTCAAGGGCGCGTTCACCGGCGCGGTCGCGAACAAGCAGGGCAAGTTCCAGGCGGCCGATGGCGGCACGCTGTTCCTCGACGAGATCGGCGAGATGCCGATCGAGCTGCAAGTGAAGCTGCTGCGCGCGATCCAGGAGAAGGTCGTGTACCGCGTCGGCGACACCCGGCCCGAGACCTGTGACATCCGCATCCTCGCTGCCACCAACCGAGAGCTCGAGAAAGAGATCGCCGCCGGGAGGTTCCGCGAAGATCTTTACTACCGGCTCAACGTCGTCAACGTCGAGCTGCCGCCGCTGCGGGTGCGCGGTGACGACGTGCTCGTGATCGCGCGCTACCTACTCTCTCGCTACTCGCGGGAGTACGACGTCAAGGTGAAGGGGCTATCGCCGAACGCCGCGGTCGGCATCCGCAAGCACAACTGGCCCGGTAACATTCGCGAGCTCGAGAACCGGATCAAGAAGGCGATCGTGCTCTGCGAGTCGAGCGTGATCGGCCCCGATGACCTCGGCCTGACGTCCGACGTGCTGCCGCACATCCTCACGCTCGCGGAGGCCAAGGATAAGTTTCAGCGCGAGTACATCAACGAGGTCCTCGCCCTCAACAACGGCAATCGCACCAAGACCGCGCGCGATCTCGGCGTCGATCCGCGCACCGTGTTCCGCCACCTCGAGAAGGAAGGGGACGACACGCCGGGCAGCGCCGATGTGACGTAGGCAGTAAGTCCGGTTAACAGCCCATGACGAGAATGTCGGAATCACACTCCAACCGTGCACCCCAAAACGGGGGTAACCCTGTGACAGCACACAGAGGATCTGCCCTGGCGCGTGCGGTGCATGCCCCCCATGCGCTCGTGCGTTTCGCCGTTCTCATCATGTCGGTCTTTGGAGCCTGCGTGATCCCACCGCGCCTCGATGTCGAGAAGCAGGATGCCGGCGTCAACTCGCCGCCCGCCATTCTCGGCGTCCGCACCGACGATCAGGAGCTGCCCGAGCCCGGTCCGGTGATCTTCGATCGCGGCGACGGCATGTTCAACGCCGAGCTGATCGACACCGATCTCGACGACGAGCTGTTCGTGCGCGCGTTCGTCGACTACACGGTCGACAACCCCACCGCGCCTCGCGTGCTGTGCACCGCGCCCGCCAACGGCAAGGCCGAACGTACCGTCACCTGTAACACCAACGCGCTCTGCCTCGCGAGCGACACTGCGAACCCGGACACCACACTGCACATGCACATCACCGTGTTCGATCGCGAGCCCCTCGAGGCCGGCAGCCCACCGTTCCAGGAAGTGTTGCCGCCGGGTCTGTCGACCAGCCGATTCTACTTTCTGAAGTGCGTGGAGCCGCAATGACGAAGCTCTTGGTCCTCGTCAGTGGTCTTGCTGGGTGCCTGTCGGTGCCCGATGGTCCGCCCGTCGAGTGCAAGGTCACGTCGGAGTGCAATACCGACGCGGGCGAGGTCTGCGACGAAGGCGTGTGCTACGGCGATCCCCCGCCGGGTCCGTTCGCCGCGTTGATCACCCCGCCCGGCAAGCGCAAGAGCGAGCTGGTCGCACGCGAGATGCTCCTCGACGGCCTGCCGCAGGACGGTTACTTCGGCACCTTCGAGCTCGAGAAGCCGGTGACGTTCAGCGGCCAGATCGTGTGCCCGAACGAGTGCGGCGCCTCGGAGCTCGCGGCGACCATCGTCGTCACGCGGCCGTCGGGTTTCGTCGGCGGGCCGTTGTTCCGCCAGGTGTTCGATACCGAGCCGCGCACCGGCGCATTCCAGCTCGTGCTACCGCCCGTTCGTGCGGGCGAGGCCGAGTACACGGTGACCGTCAACCCGGGCAAGCGAGATCAACCCGGCACCACCACCTCGATCGCGGAGCTCGTGCCACCGCTCCGCACCACGCTCTCGATCGACAAGAACGAGACCGGCAAGACGCTCGACCTCGGCGAGGCCGTGCCGCTCGCGATCACGGGGACGATCGTCGACGCGCAGGACA
>JACCYD010000712.1 GCA_013696695.1 Deltaproteobacteria bacterium
CCTTCAGACAGCGTGATCGTGCCGTCGAGATCCGCTGCCCAGATCGCGATCGGGCTGTGGTTGACCACGAGCTGCAGCTGCGTATTCACCAGATCGCGTTGGGCCTCGGCGGTGACCTCGCGCGTGATGTCGACGAACGCGACCACGACCTCCGCCGGCGCGCCATGCTCGTCGAGCTTCGGCAAGGCGAACGCGCGCAGGAAGACCTGTCGGCCGTCGGACCGGTGCAACACCATGTCGTCGACGGTGACCGGGCGCAGCTCCGCGACGGCGCGTGCGAACGGCAACTTCTCGACGGGGAAGTGCTGACCCCTGCGATCGCGGACGTGATAGGTGACCGGAACGTCCTCGATCCGGCTCTCCGTCACCGCCTCCATGCCGACGATCTGTCGGAAGGCTTGATTGACGTAGACGACCTCACCGCCTGGGACCGCACCGACCCAGACCCCGAGCGGGAGACTGTCGAGCGTCCAGTAGGTCGCGTCGGGCAAGGGCTAGCGAGAGTGGACGTAATCGGGTTTCGCACGCCCGGTCTTGGTGAAGACCATCTGGTAGAGCTGGCCATCACGCGCGCGACCCGCACCCGCCGCGGCGAGCAGGTACATCTTCCACATCTGGTAGAACTTGCGGTCGTACCGGTGGCTGATCTCCGAGTACGTGCGGTCGAAGTTCTTCCACCAGGCCATCAGCGTCGGATCGTAGTCCGGGCCGATGTTGTGGAGATCCTCCATCACGAACAGGCCACCGCTCGCGCGGCCGATCTGCTCGAGCGACGGCGCGACCGCGTTCGGGAAGATGTACTTCTCGATGAACGGCGTGCCGTGGCTGCGCGACATGTTGTTCGCGATCGTGTGGACGAGCGCGACGCCGTCGTCGACCAGGCGATCGTGGATCACCCGCATCATGTCGCTGTGATTCTTCGGGCCGACGTGCTCCATCATGCCGATCGAGATCACGCGATCGAACTTGCCTTTGACGTCGCGGTAATCGCAGAGGCGGAGCTCGACATCGAGCTTCTTGCCCTTGGGACCCCACAGATCGTTACCGAGCTGAACTTGATCCTTGGACAGCGTGACGCCGATGACCGAACAGCCGTACTTCTCGGCCGCCCACGACGCCATGCCACCCCAGCCACAGCCGAGGTCGAGGACGCGCATGCCGGGCTTGAGGCCGACCTTGCGGGCCACCAGATCGAGCTTGGCCTCCTGCGATTCGGCGAGGTTCTTCGCGTCCTTCCAGTAGCCGCAGGTGTAGACCATGCGCTCGTCGAGCATCCGCGTGTAGAGATCGTTGCCGATGTCGTAGTGCGCCTCGACCGACGGGCCCGAGCGCGTCTTGGCCTGGAGGTTGAGGACGAGCGCCTTGATGGTCAGCGCCTTGAGGCGCCAGCTGCCCAGGATCTTCGCCTTGATGTTCGAGCGGATCAGCTTCTCGACGAGGACATCGAGCTGCGGGACCTCCCACCAGTCCTCCATGTACGACTCGCCAAAGCCGATCGAGGCGTCGCGAAGCAGGCGGTCGTAGAACCGCGGATCGCGCACGGTGATGTCCCACGCCCGGGTCCCACCGACCTGGACGTCGGCGTGGCTGAACAGCTCGCGGACGATCGCCTCGGCGTCCGTGCGGCGGGTCGGCAGCGACGGCAGCGCCGGCATGAACTTCTGGAAGAGTTTCGCCGACGTCTTGGGGGACGGGGTCTCGTGAAGCATGGCGGGTTTCGTCGCACTAAAGGAGGCCGACCACAAGCGAAACTGCTGGCAACTGAGGCGCATTCGCGGATCTCTACCTGGGTGTAGGATCGGCCTGTGCGTGGGGTTCTGCTGCTTCTGCTGCTGACTGGCTGCCGGCAATTACTCGGCTTCGAGAACCCGATCGCGGGCACGCCCGATGATGCGCTAGTCGACGCGCCGATCGGCTGCGAGGTGTCGAACGCGTGCCCGGCAAACGCTCCAATCTGTCTCGACGAGATCTGTGTCGAGTGCACCGAGGCGAGCTCGACCCAGTGCGCCGGGAGCACGCCGGTCTGCGGACAGGACAACCACTGTCGCGGCTGTGCGACCCACGCAGAGTGCGATTCGGAGGTCTGCCTGTCCGATGGCTCGTGCGCCGATCCGGCGAGCGTCGCGTACGTGAATCCGAACGGGGCAGGCGCTGCCTGCGAGCTGGCGCTGCCGTGCGCGACGGTACCGCTGGGCGTCGCGACTGGAAGGCCGCTGCTCAAGGTCAGCGGCACCGTGGTCTCTATGAACGTCGTGGCGATCGATCGCGCGATCGAGATTCACGCGGATCCGGGCGCCGTGTTGACCCGCGCGTCGGCCGGCCCGATCATCGACATCACGAATCCGGGCAACGTCACGATCTACGATCTCGTGATCCGCGACGCGACCGGCGGCGGGGCAGGGATCAAGCTCGAGCGTGGCTCGCTCCGGATCGAACGGGTGCGCTTGCTCCGCAATGATGGTCACGGCCTCGAAGCCAGGAACGAATCGACCGTGACGGTGCGGCGCTGCATCGTGTCCGGAAACCGCGGCGGTGGTTTGAATATCGAAAACTCGACGTTCGAGGTCACGAACACGTTGATCGTTCGAAACGGCACGCTGGGCTCGTCGAGCGGAGGCGCCCGGCTGAAACCTGCGGGCGCGTCCGTCTTCGAGCTCAACACGATCGCCGACAATGTATCGCTCAACGTCAACACGGCGGGCGTTCGCTGCGACGCCGCGGTCGTCGCGCTCGACGCGCGCAGCAACATCGTCACCACCAACGCACTCGACCCCAACTGCACGTTCAGTGCGTCGCTGTTCGACACCCAACCACCCGCAGGCGCCGGGAACATCCAGGGCAGTCCTGCATTCGCGAGTATCGATCCGGGTAACGAGCTGGCGGATAACTACTACCGGATCACGGCGGCCAGCGCGGCGATCGACAACGCGGTCAGCACGCTGGCGATCGACATCG
>JACCYD010000715.1 GCA_013696695.1 Deltaproteobacteria bacterium
CCGCGGGACGGTGTGAAAGTGACGCGCCGCATCGAGCCGACCTCGAACACCACGGGCGAGACGATCCGCATCGAGGGCCGTGCCCCGATCATCGATCAGGGGTCGACCCGGCAGGGCATCACGATCACGCGGGACTACCTCAGGCAGATCCCGGTGCCGGGCCGCACGTTCGAGAGCGCGCTCGGATCGTCGGCAGGCTCGCAACGCGATGGCCACGGCGTCAGCTTCTCGGGCTCGACCTCGATCGAGAACACGTACTACGTCGATGGCGTCGGCACCGGTGTCCGGAGCGACACGCTGTCGCCGCTCGCGAACGACGTCCTCGCGCACAGACTGCGATCGAATGCCTTCGCCTTCGGGCTACCGACCACGCCGGCTCCTGCACGAACCGCTGCACGGGCGCCCGGACGGCCCGCGTCCCCCTCACCGGAGCCCACAGCGCGGATCGCGCGCCCCGTGGCACCGGCGATCGATCCGCTGTCGCCGTACACCGGCGAGCTCCAGGACGTGATGGCGCAGCTCGCGAGCGGTCGCCGCGACGAAGCCCTCGAGCTCGCGACCCGGTGGCGCAACACCAACCCGGGTGACCTCGCCGCGTTGATCGCGTTCGGAGAGTCCCTCGAGGCGCGCGGCGCCACGGGACTCGCAGCCCGTGCGTACGCCTCGATCATCGACCTCTACCCGAACCGCTTCGAGCTGGTGCGCGCCGCGGGTGAGCGGCTCGATCGCGTGCCCGGTGCCAACGCGTTCGCGGTCGACGCCTATCGTCGCTCGCTTCGCGAACGCCCCGATCAGCTGTCAACCTATCGCTTGCTCGCGTTCGCCTTGTTCCGCGGTGGCAAGGCCAGCGAGGCGCTCGATGTCCTGCTGGCAGGGCGGGCGCGCGCAAGAACCGCCTCGGGCCGCGGCGCCGATCAGCAGTCGGTCCGCGCCGTGCTGCTGCAAGACGCTCGCGTGATCGCCGCCGCGCTCGTCGCACGCGACGCGGGCAGCAAGGCGGCGATCGAGCGCAAGCTCGGGAGCCCGGTCGCGAGCGTGCCCAGCATGCACCTCGTGCTCGGCTGGGAGACCGATGCGAACGACGTCGACCTCCACGTCGTCGACAAGCATGGCAACCACGCATCGTATAGCCAGCGCAAGCTCGCCTCGGGCGGCGAGCTCCTCGACGATCTCACCGACGGCTACGGCCCCGAGATGTTCGCCGTCGACTGGCCCCAGGCGTTCCCGTACTCGGTCGCCGTGCACTACTTCAACCGCGGACCGCAGGGGCTCGGCATCGGCACGGTGCAGATCATTCGCCACGACGGCAAGGGCAAGGTCGAGATCGAGGACCGCCCGTTCGTGCTGCAGAAGGTCGGCTCGACGATCCCGCTCGGCGCGATCCGCTAGGGATCGTACGGGTTCTTCTTGGGCCCGGGATTCGGCGGTGGCGGTAGTGGTGCCCCGCTACCGCTGCCGTTTCCTGCGCCGCAATCATCCTTGTAGCTGCGGTTGAAGCTGACGTTGCGGACCTTGTCGGTGATCCGCAGCGACCACATCCCGCGGTTGACGTCGAGCTCGACGATCGCGATCGCATTGTCGGGTGCGCCGTGTGCGATCGCCATCGCCCAGATCGCCGCGACCGAGCACCGTGGTCCGCCCACCAGCTTCGTCTTGTAGCAGCTGGTGTCGGATGACGACCACGCCTTGTTCGCGAGCGTGACGATCGGGCACCGCTCGCGCAGCTTCTCCGCCACCTTGATCTCGGGGAGTGGTGCGCCGGTCGGTCGAGCAGGATCGTCGACGATGCCGTCGGGCGTGTCGGGGAGCGTGAGCTCGACGACGAGCTTGCCGTAGGTCGGATCGAGCACGCCATCCTTGCGAACGTACGACGCCGACACGCGCCTCAAGCCGAGCTCGGGTGCGGTCGCGCTGGCGACCTCGCGCACCTGCTGGACGATGGAGTCGACCGTCGCGGTGGCTGCGGGGACCGCGAGCCGCTTCGTCGCGAACGCCTGCGGCGGCTCGACGGGTTCGGGAGGTGAGATTGGCGGCGGCGGTGGCGGTGCGACCGCGACCGGCTCGGTCATTACCACCGGCGTCGGCTTGGCGTCTTCCTGTTTCTTGTCGACGCACGCGAGAGCGCCGATCGCACTGGCGATCATGACGACGGCGCGGATAGCGATCACGACGGCAGGCGGTCGCCGACCGAGCCACGGCTTGGCGCGGTGGGCGGCGGAATCGCGGGCTCGGGATCTGGCAGCGGCGACGCTTCGCCGAGTGCCACGGCCAGTGCGTCGTCGACCTTCTTCATGTAGCGGATGTCGAGCTCGGCCTTCACTTCATCGGGGATGTCGATCGTGTCCTTCTGGTTCCGCTCGGGCAGGAACACGATCTTGATGCCGGCGCGGTGGGCCGCGAGCACCTTCTCCTTGACGCCACCGATCGGCAGCGCGTTACCGCGGAGATCGACCTCGCCGGTGATCGCGACGTCGTTGCGAATCGGGCGGCGGGTGAACGCGGAGACCACGGCGCAGGTCAGTGCGACGCCGGCGGACGGGCCGTCCTTCTTGATCGCGCCCTGCGGCAAGTGGATGTGGAGATCGCTCGCCGCGATCTTGTCGTGATCGATGCCGAGGCGCGTCGCATTCGCGCGCATCCACGACACCGCTGCTTGCGCGGACTCCTTCATCACGTCGCCCATCTGGCCGGTCAAGCGAACGTCGCCCTTGCCGGGATAGATGCGCGT
>JACCYD010000722.1 GCA_013696695.1 Deltaproteobacteria bacterium
ACCGAGCACCGGCGTCGCGAGCACCTGCATGATCGCGGTCGCGTAGATCGCCCAGATGTTGAGCGGCATCTGGAACCACGTCATGCCCTGCGGGCGGAACTTGTGGATCGTGACGAGGAAGTTGAGACCGGTGAAGATCGACGAGAAGCCGAGCAAGAAGACGCCGATCACGGACAGCAGCACCGGCGTCGGTGACTGCAGCGAATACGGCGTGTACAGCGTCCAGCCGGTGTCGAGACCACCGAACGGGATCGCGATCACGAGGAACAGCGCCCCACTGATCCACAGATAGAACGACGCGAGGTTGAGCCGCGGGAACGCGACGTCCGGCGCGCCGAGCTGGATCGGCATGATGATGTTGCCGAGCGCGGCTGGAATGCCGGGGATGATGACGAGGAACACCATCACCGCGCCGTGCAGCGTGAAGAACTTGTTGTACGTGTCCTGGTCGACGAGCGTCTTGCCGGTGTTCCACAGCTCGGTGCGCACCAGCAGTGCGAACGCACCGCCGACGATCAGCGAGATCAAGATGCCCGTGAGGTACATGACGCCGATCCGCTTGTGATCGAGCGTCACCATCCACGACTTGATGCGCGTGCCGAGCGGCAGCCCCTTGTGGGTGCTCAGGTAATCCGGCTCGTTTTCGGGGCCGTCGTTGCGTTGCGTTCTGTTGTCGGTGGTCGCCATGGTGTTTTCCTGGCCGGGCTACTGCAGCGACTTGATGTAAGCGATGAGGCCCTCGATCTCGACTTCCTTCAGCTGGCCCTCGAACGAGGGCATCGTGCCTGCGGGGTAGCCAGATGCGGTCTTCGCGTTCGGTGCGAGGAGTGACTCGCGGATGTAGTTTTCATCGACCGTGATCTCGCCAGCGGAGGTCTGGCGAGGCTTGCCGAAGGTGCCCTTGAATGTCGGACCGATCCGCGCGCTGCCGTCGACCGTGTGGCAGCTCTGACAACCCTTC
This sequence comes from Deltaproteobacteria bacterium, assembly GCA_013696695.1. Lineage (GTDB taxonomy): Bacteria > Myxococcota_A > Polyangia > Haliangiales > Haliangiaceae > JABFXX01. The sequence continues at coordinate 962 of JACCYD010000722.1, forward strand.
TTGTCGTACAGCTTCTTGCCGACTTCTTCGGGGGTGGTGCCGATCGCGGGCGCGACGTCGTCGATATACTTCTTGTAGTCCTCCATCGACTTGTGGACGACGACGACCGCGCGCCGAAGGCACGCCCCGGTGTCCTTGTCGGTGTCCTTGCACGCCATCTGCGCGTGGTTGGTGCCGCAATACTCGGCGCACGTCAGGCGATAGGTGCCGGGCTTGGTCGGGAGGAACCACGCGTACGTGTAGCGACGCGGGATGATGTCTTGCTTGACGCGCATCGCCGGCGCGTAGAACGCGTGCAGCGTGTCGGTCGACGTCATCACGAGCCGGATCGGTTGGTTGATCGGCACGTGCAGATCGGAATCCTCGCCACCGTTCTGATGGACGAAGCGCCAGTTCCACTTCGACGCGGTGACCTGGATCTCGATCGCCTTGGTCGGCGGCGTCACCACTTTGATGTACGTGCGCCAGCCGTAATAGAACAGGAACACGCTGATGATCGTCGGGATGACGGTCCACGTGATCTCCATCGCGTCGTGGTGAGCCGGTGACGGCTGGGCCTTGTGACCGGGGCGATGGCGGTATTTGACGACCAGGTAGACGATCGCGATCAGGATCATCAGGAAGAACACGGTCGAGAGCGCGAGCACGCTGTAGTACATCTGGTCGGTGCTGTCGGCCTCGAGGTTGACCGACTTCGGCATCCAGAAGTTGCCGTCCTCGTCGATCGGATGGTTCGCGAGAACCTCCCAGAACTTCGGCGCCGCGGTACCACCGGGGGCAGCAGGTGCTGCAGGGGCTCCCGCCGGAGCGGGCGCGCCGCCTGCGGGGATGGGGATAGGTGCGGTGGTGGGCTGGGCGGCCGCGTAGGGCGATCCGAAGATCGCGAACGCGATGCCCAACGTCAGCACACCCGTGATCAGGATCAGCGCTGCATAGCGAGGAAACGACTTCATGACACCTCCCTGCGAGGCTTGCGGCGGACTAGCTGCATGATTCCAAACGCGGCGAGTAACGCCACGCAGCTCGCCGCGCCGATGCGCAGAGCGAGCACCCCGGCGCGCGAGTGATCTTTCGCGGCCGGATCGTAGTGATAGCAACGGAACATGAATCCCGCGGCAGTGGACGACTCTGCGAGGCCGGCCTTGTAGATCGACTCGCCGAGCACACCCGCCGGAAACTCGATGCCGTAGACGTAGCGCGTGATCGCGCCGGCCGACGACACGAAGATGAAGGCCGCCGGGTGAGCCCACTCGGCGCGATCGGGGATGTACGTGTAGCCAAAGCCCACGACATCGGCGACGCGCTTGATCGACAGCGCATCGCCCGTCAAGTACGTCCACTTCGCATCTTTGTCGTCCGGTTTCGCCTTGATGCGCTCGAGATACTTGCCGCGCATCTTGGTGAGCTTGGCGACCGACTCGTCGGGCTCGAGGCTGATCGTGACGATGCGATAGTGCTCGCCGAGCACGAGTGCGATCTCCTTATCGGCGCCCGGCACGACGTGCGGCTTGGCCGTCTCCGGCATCGCTGCAGTCAGCCCGTTGAGCTGCTGGCTGCACAGCATCGGGCAGTCGGCGTAGTTGAACGTCAGGATCGTCGGCAGGTCGCCGGTGAGGACCTCGCCGAGCGACACGGCCTTGCCGTCGTGCGTCCGAAACCGGGCATCGTGCGGCAGCTTCGCGCCGAGATGCTCGATGACGTTGACGGTGTTCGCCTGAAATGTTGGCGGC
>JACCYD010000729.1 GCA_013696695.1 Deltaproteobacteria bacterium
CGCAGGAGCAGTACGCATCGGGCAACCTCGATCGGCTGGTGCTGTCGAAGATCAAGCGCGAGCTCGCCGCGCTCGATGGTGATCCGCTCGCGATCCCGGGCATCGGCAAGGACGAGAGCTCCAAGCCGTGCAATCAGCGAGTCGCACAGAAGTAAGTCACCAGCGGCCGACCAGCAGCGTCGTGCCCTGGATGTGGAGCCGACTGTCGTCGATGCCGTCGATCACGAGATAGACGCCGGAGTCGAGGACGACGCCGAGTGGGCCGATGATCGTCAGCGTCGTGCGAACGCCGCCGCCGATCAGCGGTGCCCTGGCATCGAGATCGATGCCGGCATCACCGTGCAGATCGAGGACGAGGCGAGGGCGGGCCGCGGCGCCTTCGTAGACGATGCCCGCCATCAGCAAGCCGTCGTGATGATCGAGATCGCGCGGCTCGATCGCGCGCCAGGCGAGCGTGAAGCCGTAGCGACTGCGCGGTTTGAAGTCGAGTGCAATGTCTAACCGGTGGCGATCGCCCTGCGCGCCGGCGAGCACGAAGCTACCGCCGACGCCGACGCTGCCGTGAAACGGCCGGGGATCAGCGGATGCGCGCGCACATGCGAGCAACACGCCGATCGCGACGAGCCGGTTCACACTTCGATGCGGCCGGCGGTCCGGACCGTGGTGTTCGGAGCGAGCTCGTGTGCGGCGAGCACGGCGACCTCGGGGAGCTCCGGCTCGAGCAGCGAGCGCAAGTGCCGGCGGATGTCGCCGCTCGCGAGGATGATCATCGGCTCGGCACCGAGCTTCGACTTCACCGCACTGACGATGTCCTGCGCGATCGCTGGCTCCAGCGCGAGGATCTGCGTGCCATCGCGGCGATCGATCGACGTGCGGACGGCGTCCTCGATCATCGAGTCGACGGTGAACACCGAGAGCTGACCTCGAGGCGCCCAGCGTGCGGTGATCTGGCGGCGCAGCTGCGCGCGGACATGATCGGCGAGCACGGGCAGGTCCTTCGACGGCGCTCCGCCGATCGCCTCGAGGATCGCGGCGAGGTCCTCGATCGACAGGCCTTCGCGCGCGAGCTCGCGCAGCAGCTCCGCAAGTGCGGGCAGCGCGATCAGCTTGGGCACGACCTCGCGCACGGTGACCGGTGCGTGAACGGCGGCCGCGTCGACCAGCTGGGCCACGCGATCGACACCGAGCAACTCGGGGGCGAGACGCGCGAGGTGCCGCTCGACCTCGACGCCGATCTGGGGAGACGGGGTATTGAAGCCGTCCTGGTCCGGGACGAAGACCGCAAACCAGGCAACGGCGGTGGCGTCGATCGCGATCGCGGCTTCGCGATGCTCGAGCGAATCGTCCACGGTGATCGCGAACGGTGGGATCGGGATGCCGGTGGCCTTCGCGAGCTTGCTGCGCACCGCGGCGAGCGTGGCGCGGAGGTCGGCGGGATTGAGATCGCGACGGAGCTGCGGGGAGAGCCTGAGCGTCAGCCGCGGACCGCGGACCACGGCGGCGCCTTCCTCGTCGAGCTGGACGTCGACGCGGGGCTGGGCGCGAGCAGCGACCAGTGCGGCGATCGCGGCAGCGAGGCCGAGCAGCAAGAACGGGGCGAGGGGCATGCCGGGAACGATCCCGAGGCCGACGAGCAGGATGGCGGCTGCGGCGAGCGCGCGGGGCTGCCCCCCGAGCTGTTCGCCGAGGTCAGATCCGAGCGCGCGATCGCCGGAGGACGGCGACGTCGCGACCCGGGTGACGAGCAAGCCCGCAGCGACCGCGACCAGCAGCGACGGGATCTGGGCGACCAGGCCCTCGCCGATCGAGAGCAACAAGTAGGTTTGTGCGGCATCGCCCGCGGACATTCCGCGCGAGCCGACGCCGATCGCGAGGCCGCCGATCAGGTTGATGATGACGATCACGATCGCGGCGATCGCATCGCCTTTGACGAACCGCATCGCGCCATCCATCGCACCGTAGAGCTGCGATTCGCGCTCGAGGTCGGCACGGCGGATGCGAGCGGTGTCGCCATCGATGGCACCGGCGCGTAGCTCGGCATCGATCGCCATCTGCTTGCCGGGCATCGCGTCGAGTGCGAAGCGCGCTGCGACCTCGGCCACGCGCTCGGAGCCGCGGGCGACGACGATCAACTGGATGATCGTGATCACGGCGAATACGACGAGGCCGACGATCAGCGAATCGCCCGCGACCGAGCCGCCGAACGCGGAGACGACCTCGCCGGCATCGGCGTCACGGAGGATCAGCCGCGTGGCCGAGACCTCGAGCCCGACGCGGAACAGCGTGGTGACGACGAGCAACGTCGGGAACGACGCGAAGTGGAGCGGGCGGGGCGAGAACACCGCGGCCATCAGCAGCAACACTGCGGTGGCGATGTTGAGGACCAGCAGGAGGTCGAGTAGCGCCGTCGGTAACGGCACGATCAGCATCGCGACGACGGCGATGATCAGCGCGGCGATGGCGAGCTCGGGAGCTCGCACGCGCCGCGCCGTGCTCCGCTCGTTCAAGGAACTTCTTCCAGCTCGCTCGGATCGAGCTCGATCGCCCCGTCGTCGTCCTTGGCCACGGTGTCGGAAGGTCCGCCGAGATGACGAACGAGTGACAGATGGATCTGGCTGCGGATCATCCGCAACACGCTGTCGAGCTCGTTGGCCGGCAGCTTCAATCGACCGCGCAGGATCTCGAGCGTGCCGCGCACCAGCTGCTCCTTGGCTTTCTCGAGCCAGCGGAACGCGGTGACGCGATGGATGCGGTAGATCGCGCCGATCTCGTCGATGTTGAGGTTATCGACGTGGTGGTAGCGAAGCAGCGTCTGCTCGCGCGGACCGAGCGCCTTCAGGGACTCGCTGAACGCGGCCTTGAATTGCTCGGAGTACGTGCGCTTCATGTACTCGACTTCGGGATCGTCGCTCGACACCGCGTGCTGCGCGATCAGGTGATCGTCGTCGACCAGGATCTCGCGCTTGCCCTTGCGAAGATCGTTGAGGCACGTGCGCACCGCGACCGAGCGCACCCAGCGCCGCAGATCGCCGCGCCCGCCATATTCGGAGATCTTGCCCGCGCTGGTGGGCGCGCCGGCGGTGCCGCCGCCCACGAACAGCCGCTGGCGGACCAGCTGCTTGACGTCAGCGACGCGCGGCGGACCGATGCGCATGCGAGCGAGGGCGATGTCGACCTCCCGCATGTAGTCGCGGTCGAACGCATTGATCGCGGCGGGGATCTGCTTCGCGCACGCGCACGCGAGGTAGAGATCCGCGGGACGCAGGCCATCGAGCGCGGCCTCGGCGAGCTCGCTGGTGACCTGGCGGCCGATGAAGGTGACGACGTCGGCAGCGTCGATCGGCAGATCTGGCCAGGCCGCGCGGCCTTCTGCCACGAGGGCCCACAGCCGGCGGTCGAGATCCGCGATGCCTTCGAGTGTCGCGCGCACGGCTGCGGGGGCAGCATCGAGAAACGGGCGCGTCAGGCTCGGAGTCTGGACCATTGAAACCAGTCCCGAGTAGGCCACCGAAGATGGTGATTGGTCAAACGATCTCCCCCAGGCTACGCTCAGGTGCTCGGATGGAGCCTAATCGCAAGGTCCGAAAACAAGGGCTCGAACACTTCATCAAGTTCGTGCGCGAGCTGCCGTGCCCGTCGCCGCAAGCGATGTTCGCGGCCCTCCAGGACCATGGCTATCGCGGTCAGGATCACGCGCGCCGCGCGCTCTGCCTGATGGCCTATCGCCACGTGCGGCGAGTCAAGCGGATCTACGTCGATGGGGTCGATCGCGCCGAGCTGCCGCGCAAGTCGAACTTCTTGTGTGTCGGGCCGACTGGCTCGGGCAAGACGTTCCTGGTCGAGCCGCTGTTCGGCAAGATCCTCAAGCTCCCCACCGCGCTCGTCGATATCACGACGTACAGCGAGACCGGCTACGTCGGCCAGGATCCGTCGACCATCCTCACCCGCCTGCTGCACACCGCGGACGAGAATCCGATGCTGGCGTCGATCGGCATCGTCTGCCTGGACGAGTTCGACAAGATCGCGTCGGGGCAGAACAACGCGATCTTCGCCGGCGCGGGCACCACCAAGGACGTCACCGGGATGGGCGTCCAGCGCGAGCTCCTCAAGATGCTCGAGGCCAGCGAGGTCGTCGTGCCGCTCGACCTCACGCACAGCTCGTATGCCGATCACGTCGTGATGTCGACGGCGGACATCGCGTTCATCGCCGCCGGCGCGTTCAGCGGGTTCCAGCAGATCGCCCATCGCCGCGCGATGCGCGATCAGATCGGGTTCGGGCGCGATCAAGTGGAAGGCGGCCTCGATCCCGATGCGATCGCCGTCGACTTCTCCGCCGAGCAGGTCGAGAACGTCGCCAACTTCCAGGCGTACGGGTTCCTGCCGGAGCTGGTCGCGCGGTTCACCCGTGTGGTGCCGTTCAAGGCGCTCGACCCTGCGACGCTCAAGGACATCTTGCGAACCGACGTCGTCCAGCGGATGACCCGCGAGTTCAAGCTCGAGGGCTTCGAGCTCGCGATCGACGAGGCCGTGCTCGATCACGTGGTGGGCGAAGCTCTGCGCCGCGAGATCGGCGCGCGCGGCCTGTCCTCGACGCTGACCCGCAACCTGGAGGAAGTCGAGTTCGGCGCGTTTGGCGTCGATCGCGGGGGCGAGGTCCGAGTGGTGCTGCGCGACGACGAGATCGCCGTAGACATCGATTGACCGGTACGATGCCCTTCATGCGCTGGGGAGTGCTGCTGATCGGGCTCGCGGGCTGCCGCGGGTTGCTCGGCTTTGAAGAGGTCGAGATCGAGTCCTCGATCCGGTTCGAGCTCACGCGCATCAATGTCGAGAACGACGCGCAGGGTGGTGCGATCGAGACACGGAGGTCGGGGTCGCTCGATGGCGTGCGGGTGGTGCGTCTCGATGGCTCGATCGCGGACCTGACGCTCGCGAGCGATGGCGCGATCGAGTTCTTGATCCCGGCCGGCGAGCCCTATCGGTTGTCGGTTCCCACCGCGCGCGCGCCGGTCGAGATCCAGACTGCGGGGAGCGCGCCCGTGTTTACCGAGGTGATCTTCGGCAGGGCTGATCGAGAGCCAGTCCCGATGGGTTCGTCGACCGTGGTCGCGTACGACAATGCGCCGCTCGGCGGCCAGTTCGTGGTGATGAGCAGCGGCGTGTGGGCGCAATCCGGGCTCGTGGACACGAACACGTCGAAGATCATCCTCGACTGGGGGCAGACCTTCGGCATCGACGGCAGCCGGCCGGCCTTGTTATCCACCGAGCAACACGACCTGTTACATCTCGGGAGGTACACGACGACGTCGCAGGCACCGACCTCGACGAGCGTGCTCGAGGCGCTCCAGACCAGCAGGGTCGATCTGATCGCGGGAGACACCGTCACGATACCGGTCGCCCTCTCGGCGCTGGAGCTGCGGTCCCTCCGGTTCACGCTCGATCCGAGCGAGCTGGATGCTCGGCTCGCCACGATCACGACGATGTCGGATCCGAGCTCGCGATCATGGATCCTCGCGACCCGCGCATCGCCTACAGTGTCGAGACCGGAGTTCGGCTTCGCGCTCAACACGCAGAGCTCGACCGAATACCGAGCGCACGAGCTCGACATCATTTACCCGCCTGACGCATTTCCTTATCCAGCGGTCGCGCTGTTCGCAGCAGTTCGCACGCGCGCGCAAGAGGTGCCGGGTGAAGCGTTCGCCGTCATCGCCGCCATCACCTACGTCGTGCCGTTGACTGACGATACGGCGCACGACTTCGTGGGAGCGCCCATCGTGAGCCCTCCCACGATGATCGAGCTCGACGGCGTGCCGATCACCGTCGATGACATGATCGTCGTCAACGTCGACGATACCCGCGACGCGACGGTCAGCTGGCCGGCTGCTGAGGCGTCGGGGATTGCGCCTGCGCCGCCTGGCCAGCGCATGCCACCAACACGAGTGATAGGAGACCCGCGGTTCTGCTCATCCCGCCCAGTAAACGAAAAAACCTGATCGGCGAGTGACCGCTCACCGGTCGCTCACCGACGACTCACGCCCCGCTCACCGGCAGGCGGATGAATTCCGAGCGCGATCGAAGCTTGCCACCGGAAGGCTTGTCGGCCGCTTCCCGTCGAATATCGCGGGATCTCACCGCGTTTCCTCGACGGACGTTCCGTGTTACGTCCGAAGGCACCGTATGGACAAGATCGTCGTCGAAGGTGGCGTCCGGCTCTCCGGCAAGATTCCGATCAGCGGCGCGAAGAATGCGGCGCTGCCGCTGCTCGCCGCGGCGCTGCTGCCGAGTGGACGCTCGATCTACAAGAACGTTCCCGGGCTCGCCGACGTGCGCACGATGGCGAAGCTGCTGACGATGCTCGGCTGGGAGGTCGAGGGCTCCGGCACCGACACGCTCTCGATCGGTTCGCCGGCACCTGACAAGCTCAAGCTCGAGGCGCCCTACGATCTGGTCAAGACGATGCGCGCGAGCGTGCTCGTGCTCGGCCCGCTGGTCGCCCGGTACGGCCGTGCGCGCGTGTCGTTGCCGGGTGGCTGCGCGATCGGCGCACGTCCGATCGACCAGCACCTCAAGGGACTGCAGGCGATGGGCGCCGAGGTCAAGCTCGACCACGGCTACGTCGACGTCACGTGCAAGCGCCTGCGCGGCGCCACCATCGTGCTCGACGTGCCCACGGTCACCGGCTGCGAGAATCTGATCATGGCCGCGGCCCTCGCGCAGGGCCGCACCGTGCTCGAGAATGCAGCACGCGAGCCCGAGGTCGAGGAGCTCGCGCTGGTGCTCAACAAGATGGGCGCGAAGATCCAGGGCGCGGGCACGCCGATCATCACGATCGAAGGCGTCGACGAGCTCAAGCCGATCGAGCACGCCATCATCCCGGATCGCATCGAGGCCGGCACCTATGCCGTCGCCGCGGCGATGACCCACGGCGACGTGTTGCTCGAGGGCGCGCGGCCCGAGCATCTCGAGGCCGTGATCGCGAAGCTGCGCGCGTCGGGCGTCACGGTCGCCGCCGAAGCGGGTGGCCTGCGCGTCAAGGGCGATGCCGACATCCGCGCCGTCGACATCGTAACCCAGCCACATCCCGGATTCCCGACGGACATGCAGGCACAGTTCATGGTGATGGCGTGCGTCGCGCGTGGTCAGTCGATCATCAAGGAGATGATCTTCGAGAACCGCTACATGCACGTGCCGGAGCTTGGCCGCATGGGCGCCGATATCACCGTCGACGGTCGCACCGCGGTCGTCCGCGGCGGTGCGCAGCTCACCGGTGCCGCCGTGATGGCGACCGATCTGCGCGCGTCGGCGAGCCTCGTGCTCGCCGGCCTCGTGGCCTCCGGCACCACCGAGGTGCTCCGCGTCTACCACCTCGATCGCGGGTACGAGCAGATCGAGCAGAAGCTCGCCGGCGTCGGAGCCAAGATCCGGCGCGTCGTGGGCTGATCGCGACGCGCGCCGTCTCGCGAGGTTCGCGCTTAGCGGTTTCGAGTCGCCTGGATCGGAACGCGGAACGTGGTCGCCTTCGGCTGGGGGCCAAACGCGATCGCCTTCGCGACGCCCGCGAGGCACGTACCGAGCGCGGTCGCGCTGACGGAGTCGGGCAGCGTCGTCGCGTCGACCACGGTGCCGGTCTCGTCGATCTGGATCCGGATCGTCAGCGTGTCCGGCGTGTTGTCGGGAAACTTCTGGAAACACGCGGTGACGGCGGTGGCGCGCGTGCTGAACTTCGCGGTCAGCTGGCGCGTGTTGACCGCCTGGGGATCGCGCGCACTCCCCGTCGTCGGGTTGCGCGCGGAGCCCGTGCTTTTCGCGGAGCCGGTCGCGGAGCCCGTCGCCGATCCGGAGCCGGTCGCGGATCCCGCGGCGCTCGAGCCCGCGGCGCTCGAGCCCGCATCGGTGTTCGAGCCGGTCGTTGTGGAGTCTGGCGTGGCCGAGCCGCCACGATCGACGACGATATACGTCTGCTTCGCATCGTCCGGGTCGGTTCTCGTCTTGAGCAGCGCGGTGATCGCGACGTAGGCGATCGCGCCGAGCACGAGCACGATCGCGATCACCGCAACCACGATCCACGTCTTCGATTTCGGCGCCGCGGTCGGCGCCACGGTCGTCGCCGCGGGTTGCGTGTCCAGGCGTTCGGTCGGACCCGGCCCGGAGCGTGGGCGCGTCGGTGGCTCGGTGGCCGCGCGCGGTGTCTGGGTGTGGATGATGCTCGACACACGCGTCGGTGCCGGTGTTCGCCACGCCGATTCGAGCTCGCTGAGGCCCGGCGTCGAGGTCATCTGGGCGAACCGCGGATCGTGAAAATCGACCTCGGCGGCCTTCTTGAGCTTCGCCGCGATCTCGGTGGTGTCGCTCTTTAGCGTGGAGGCCAACGCACGTGCGAACTGCGCGGCCGACTGATACCGCTGCTTCGGATCCTTGTGCAGACCGCGTGCGACCACATCCGCGAGCTCGCCCGTGATGTCCTGGCGTACCTGGTCGAGGCGCTTGGGTGCCAGCGTCAGCACCCGGCCGATCGTCTCCGCCATGCTCGGATCCCCGACGCCGAACTCGTTGGTGCCTGAAAGCACCTCGTGCAGCGTGACCGCAGCGGAGTAGACATCGGTGAGCGGGGATGCCGGAACGCGATCGAAGCTCTCCGGCGGCAGGTACGCGAACTTACCCTTCACCGAGCTGTCACCGACGGAGGTCTTCTCCGATGCGATGCCGGCGACGCCGAAGTCGGCGAGCTTCACGTGTCCCTGGGTGTCGATCAAAATGTTCGACGGCGTGACGTCGCGGTGGATGATCCTGAGCGGCTGTCCCTCGTCGGTCAGGTTGTGCGCGTAGTCGAGCGCGTTGAGCACCTTGATCATGATGTGGACCGCGAGATCCACCGGGAACTGATTGCGATACTGCTTGACGTACCGATACCAGCGACCGAGCGGCGCCCCGTGGACGTACTCGAGCGCCATGATGTACATGCCGTCTTCTTCGGCGAAGTCGAGGACGGTGACGATCTCGGGATGGCTGAGCTTCGCCATGATCCGGGCCTCGCGCATGAACAACGAGGTCACACGCTCGTCACCGGAATGACTCGGCAGCACCCACTTGATCACCACGGGGCGAACGAAGCCGGCCGAGCCTTCGTTGCGAGCGAGATAGATCGTGCCCATCCCACCATCGGCGAGGTGGCGAACGACCCGATAACGTCCTAACACGACCCGATCGATCATCGGATCGGTCGATGCGGCCTCGGCGCTCACTTGAGTCCCGAGCCTACCACGTAGTAGTGAACGCCCAGTTTGGGGTGCGCGATCCGGACCGCGACGCCAGTTTCCCCCGGCTGCGGTGCGAGCGTGGTCTCGAACCGGAGGTGACGATCGAGCGCGATCGGCACACCGGCGGAGCTCACAGTGGTCTTTTCGATCACCGTACCCTTCACGTTGACCTTGCCGTCCTTGACCTCGACCTTCTCGAACGAGGCCGTCGGCTGCGCGTTATCGAAGTCGATCACGATGCGAGCCTCGCCGGAGCGTCCACCCGTGTCGGGGATCTCGACCCAGAATCGGTAGCTGCCCTCTGCGAGCTCTCCCGGCTTGAGCGCCAGCCGCGCGGTCGGACTCGGAAGTTTTCGG
>JACCYD010000740.1 GCA_013696695.1 Deltaproteobacteria bacterium
AAAGTGTTGCCTGGCTCGGTGGCGCCGAGCAACGACTCGGCGAGCTCGAATCTGTTGCGCCACCTCGCGCGGCGTCGCGCGCGCGAGGTGGCGGTCAACGCGCTCGGCGTGCTCGCGGTGATGACGAAGCGGCCCGAGGTCGAGCACGTGCGAGCGCAGGCAGCCGCGCGTGGCGGCGTGCGGTTGCAGCTCCTCGACATGCTGTCGGGCGTCGAGCCGGCGCTGCGAGTGCCGCTCGTCGACAGCCTGCAGCGCCTGGAGCGCGGCGATGCGCAGGCTCTCGCGGCCGAGCCGATCCTCGCGATCATGAACGATCCGTCGCGGCACCTGCGTGCGGCGGCGGCGATGCTGCTGTCGCGCTTCGAAGATGATCTCTCCCGCGCGGCGCTGACGTCGATGATCGACGACCCCGAGGCGATCGTGCGCGAAGCCGCCGTCCGAGCGATGGGTGCGAAGAGCCGGTTGACCCGTGAGGTGCTCGCCAAGGTACTCGCGGATCCCGAGCCGATGGTGCGGCACGCGGCGGTGCGTGCGGTGTCGGGTGGTACCGCGACGTCGGGCGAATTGCCGGCGCTCGATCCGGCCGTGCTCGCGCAGACCACGCGCGGCGTCGGCAAGCAGGGCGTCTACGCGACGCTCGATGCCAACGCGGCGATGGCGTCGCTGACGACGATCGAGAAGATGATGTTGATCCGGCAGGTCCCGATCTTCGGCGAGCTCGCCGCCGACGATCTCGAAGAGCTCGCCACCGTGGTCGAGGAGCGGCGCGTGGACCCGGGCAAGGACGTGTTCCGCGAGGGCGACCCCGGCGATGCCGTGTACTTGATCGTCAAGGGCTCGGTCGTCGTGTTCACCGGCGGCGACGGCACGCGGCCGGAGCGCGTGCTGTCGGAGCTCGGGGCCGGCGCGTGCATCGGCGAGATGGCAGTGCTCGATGCATCGCCGCGATCGGCGACGGTGCGCGCCCTCGAACGCACGCGCACGCTGCGCGTCCCGGGCGAAGGCTTCAAGCGGGTGATGACGGAGCGTCCGGAAATGTCGCAAGCGATCGTCGCCGAGCTGGTGAAGCGCATGCGCGGCATGATGGCGAGTGGCCCTTCCCCGACGATGAGTAACCCCGCGATTCCGATCCCCAAACCGGACCGGTAACTCTCGCGGTTGCAGAGCGTAGGCTCGCCGATTAGGCTCAGGAACCCATGAAGCGAGACACCGCTGCCACGATCTTCCGCACCGTTGTATTTGCCGGCGCCATGCTCGGCACCGGCGCGTGCGCCAAGAAGCCGGCGACGACGACGCCGACCAATACTGCCGCCGAGCCGGCCAAGGCGGGCGATCCGGCGATGATGCAGGGCGACGCCAAGAAGCCCGCCGGAACGCAGGCGAGCGACGATCCGTGCGCGGATCCGTGTGCCGGCGATCCGTGTGGTGGTGGCGAGCGTCCGCGCGGCGTCGATGACGATGGCGGCGGCGGCGAAGGCCGCGGCTTCATCCTCAGCTGATCGCGACTGGCGGCCGGGCGATTTTCCCCGAGGACATCCAAGGTTCTCGCGTGACCGGAGTCAGCCTGTAAGCGGCTGGATTTTGGCGCGTTGAGGTGTCATCGTCGTTTCCCACGGAGGGTCTGATGACCAAACATCGCGAGCTCGCTAGCCTCGTTTCCAACAAGATCTGGCGCACGGTCGTCGTCGCGGGCGCGATGCTCGCCACGGCCCCTGCGTGCGGTGGCAACAAGCCCGCACCGGTCGCGCCTGCCCCCGCCGATCCGGCGCCAAAAAGTGTCGAGGCCCAGGCGGACGACGGGAAGAAGGCGGCGGACGAGCAAGCCGCGGCCGCCGCGAAGACGGCCGAAGATGCGCGCTTGCTCGCCGAGCAAGAAGCGGACAAGGCCGCGAAGGATGCGGCCGCCGCGAAGGAAGCCGCCGACAAGAAGGCCGCCGACGATGCCGCTGCCGCGAAGAAGCGTCCGCGCGGCGGTGGTGACCGTCCGACCGGCCGTGGATTCATCCTGTCGTAATGACCGACGACCTCGACCTGCTCGGTGACGTCGATCCGCAAGGCCGCGACGAGCACTACGAACCCACCAGCCCGTGGTGGCTCTCGGGCACGCCGCTCGAGGCCGAGCACCACCGGTTGATGCGTCGACGGTCGGTCCCGATTCCGTGGGATCAGAGCGGCGTCGCGAAGCTCACCGATGCGGAACGCGCGCGGCTCGCCGGCACGTGGACGCGCCGTAGCGAGGCCGAGTACCTCGCGATCTCGACGTTCTCGGTGCTCGCGATCGATCTGGTCGCGGCGATGGCGCCGGCCGACGTGATCTCGCTGTGCCTGCGCGCGGGCATCGACGAGATCCGGCACGCCGAGATGTGTCTGCGGATGATCGAGATTTATTCGCCGCCGGGCGCGGTCAAGCCGATGCCGAAGCCGGGGATGAGCTCGCTGCCGGATGATCCAGATCGCCCGAAGCTGCACCAGGCGCTCGCCAACACGATGCTGGTGTCGTGCGTCTCGGAGACGTACGCCACGACGGTGCTGTCGGCGACGCGCGATCTGACCACCGATCCGACGGCCCAGGCCGTGCTGACGTCGATCTACTCCGACGAGGTGATGCACGCCCGGCTCGGCTGGTCGTACATGCGCCACGCGATCGAGATCGGTGGCCAGGGCGTGATCGACGCAGCGGCGGCGATGTTGCCGCGCGCGCTTCGCGGTGTCGCGAATGTCGTCGAGCGTGAGCGACCAGAAGGTGCCGTCACCGAGGCGGTCCGCGGGCACGGGTTGATGACGCCGCAGGAAGAGCGCGTCATCTACTCGACCTGCGTGCGCGAGGTCCTGGTCCCCGGCTTCGCCGCGCTCGGCATTCCCGTCGGCTCTGCACTCGAAGATTACGGGGACGCATGGGCGCACGCAGCCTGATCCTGATCGCGCTCGCGAGTTGTGGTGGTGGCGCGCCTGCCACGACGGGGACATCGCCGACCGGCGGCCCGTCGAGCGGTGAGTCCTTGCGCGATCGCGTGGTAGCCGACTTCGAGCGCGCGGTGACGCAGAGCAAGGACGAGTACGTCAGCCTGTTCGACTTCGTCGCCGTCGGCGAATACGAGATCCTGCTCCATCGCTACGACCTGCTCGGCCGGCTCAAGAACCTGACCGACGCGCAGAAGACGCAGTTCTTCAGCGAGGACGGCACGCCGTATCCCGAGGCTCGCGAACGGCGCAACGTCGGCAACTTCTACAAGCCGCTCGCGCAACGCACCGTCGGGGCCGGCGGCTGCAAGGCCCGCGAGCCGCGCACCGCGTACGCGAAGCTGCTCGGCACGTTCGAGGCGCTCCCCGAGATCACGGAGGTCGAGATCGCCGGCGCGAAGAAATCCGCGCCGACGCCCAAGGGCTACCAGATCCTCCGCGATCACGCCGTCGGCTGGCTCGCGAAGGGTGGCGTCGTCGGGTTCTCGTGCACTGGCGGCACGGGTGGGCTCACGGTCGTCTACACCGAGAAGCCGAGTGGCCGCGGCTATGCCTTGATCACGATTTACGACGACTGACATGCGCACATTTCGAAGCACTCGCGTCATTCTCGCCCTCGCGCTGATCGCCTTCGGCTGCGCCGGCTCCAAGCCTGATCCGAAGCCTGCACCCGGCAGTGCGGCAGTGGTCAGCGTGACGTCCACGCCGAGCGCCGGAAGCAGCGCGCCGGCACCCGTGCCGTCCGATGACCCGTGGGGCAAGGACCCGCCGGTCGATCCCGGCGAGCCGCCCGACGCCACGACCACGAAGGAGCTCGCCGACAAGGCGTGTCCGATCGTGAAGGCGCCGTTCTATTATCGCGTCACCAAGAGCGGCAAGACGTCGTGGTTGCTCGGCACCCGCCACCTCGGCGTGCCGCTCACCAAGCTGCCACCCAAGATCAAGGCGCAAGTCCTCAAGTCGTCGCTCGTCGTGTTCGAGACGCCGCCGGGCGACGAGGCGGAAGGCACGCCGGGCGATGGCGCGTCGCTCGCGACCAAGCTCGGCCCGCAACTGTGGACCAAGTACACGGCGCTCGTCGGCCAGCGCACCGCCGGCGCGGTCGAGAATCAGAAGCCGAGCATCGCGCTGCTGATGCTGATGATGATGTACGAGGACAAGCTGTCGGCGCTCGATATGGAGATCGAGCAGGTCGCGTCCGCCGCGAAGATCAGGACCGGCGGCCTCGAGACCTCGGCGTTCCAGGAGCAGCTGCTCGAGGAGCTGCTGGACCTGCGGATGCTGAAGGCGACGATCGCTGGCACGCCCGATCGCAAGACGATCGAAAAGGAGTCATTCGAGGATCTCGCCGAGTACTGTGCTGGCACCGACGACGTGCCAGGCTCCGACGCGAAGACGATCAAGCAGCTCACGGAAGCCGGTTACACCGACGCCGAGATCAAGCGGCTCGACGAGCGGCTGCTCGACGAGCGCAACATCGCGTGGATGCCGCAGCTCGAGAAGATGTTCGCGACCGGCAACGTGTTCGTCGTCGTCGGCGCCGATCACCTGATCGGCAAGACGGGCGTCGTCAAGATGCTGACCGACCGCGGCTTCAAAGCCGAGCGCGTCGGACCCTAAGCGACGTCGAGCTCGACGACAAACCGGGCTCCTGGGTGGGGGGCCGGCTCGACCCAGACGCGCCCGCCCATCG
>JACCYD010000752.1 GCA_013696695.1 Deltaproteobacteria bacterium
CGTGCGCCGCACCAGATACACGCGCCAGATCACGGCGAGCGAGATCACGCCGGCCAGCGAGAACCAGTTGATGATCCATTCCTCCTCCGGCTCGATCTCCGGGTAGCCGAAGTACATGAGGAACGTGAAGCCGAGCAGGACGATGAACGCCCAGAACATCAGGCGCGACAGCACCTCGAGGCGCTCTTGGAGGTACGCCCGGCCCTCCTCGTCGCGCTCGCCGGCGAGCCACGCGGCGCGAGTCACCGACTTGCGCGATCCAGAGGCACCTACCACCCGACCAGGCTATCCGAGGCTCCACGGGATTTCTTGCAGTTAGCTCGGTAACCTCGGGCCAACCGGCTCGTAAGCTCGTACATGAAGACGATGACGCGCCGGCTTTTAGGATTCTTCGTGATTGCCCTCGCCGCGTGCACCGCGAGCGACTCGACCGCCGATTCGATGAAGTCCGACGCGATGATCAAGGGCTCGATGGCCAAGCCGGTGATCCGGACCGCGAAGCCGTCGAAGGACATCCTCAAGAAGGAGCTGACTTCGCTGCAGTTCTCGGTCACCCAGATGAGCGACACCGAGCGTCCGTTCCAGAACGAATACTGGAACCACAAGGCCGCCGGCATCTACGTCGACATCACGACTGGTCAGCCGCTGTTCAGCTCGACCCACAAGTTCGACTCGGGCACCGGGTGGCCGAGCTTCTACCAGCCGATCACCAAGAGCGAAGTCCTCGAGATCCACGACAAGACGCACGGCATGGATCGCGTCGAGGTTCGCTCGAAGACCGGCGATGCGCACCTCGGCCACGTGTTCGACGATGGCCCGAAGCCGACCGGCCTGCGCTACTGCATCAACTCGGCGTCGCTGCGCTTCATCCCGGCCGCGAAACTCGCGGAGATGGGCTACGGCCAGTTCGCGTCGATGTTCGCGAAGAAGTAGCTGACTCTGTTCGCTCGGCCTACTTCTTCTTGGCGAACAGCTCGTCGAAGAACGAGCGCATCGCCGCCCACGAACGAACGTCTGCGTTGGCGTCGTACGCGCAGCCCTTCGACGGATCGTTGCCCGCGTCCTTGTGCGTGAAGCAGTGGACCGCGCCGCCGTACTCGACGAGCTGCCAGTCGACCTTGGCGTCCGTCAGCTCCTTCTCGAACGCCGCCTTGTCGGTGGCCGAGATGCCCTGATCGGAGGCGCCGTGGAGCACGAGCACCTTGGACTTGATGTTCTTGCCGTCGGCCGGCGCGGGCGAGTCGAGCCCGCCGTGGAAGCTGACCACGCCGCCGACCTTGGCGCCGCTGCGCGCGAGCTCGAGCACGGTGGTGCCACCGAAGCAGTAGCCGATCGCGGCGGTCTTCGACCCATCGACCTCCTTGCGCGCGACCAGCGCCTGGAGACCGGCGGCCACGCGCTGGCGCATCAGCGCGCGATCCTTCTTGTAGATGCCCGCCTGCTTCGCCGCCTCGTCGCGGTTCGCGGGGCGCACGCCCTTGCCGTAGATGTCGGCGACGAACGCGACGTAGCCGAGCTCGGCGAGCAGCTCGGCGCGCTTCTTCGCGTTGTCGTCGATGCCCATCCACGCGTGAACGACGAGCACGCCGGGCCGCTTGTCCTTGGCCGCGTCATCGTAGGCGAGGTAGCCCTCGAGCACGGTGGTGCCCTGCTTGTACTCGACGGGCATCGTCTTGACCTTGGCGTCCGCGGCACCGCCGAGGACCGCGAGCGCGAACAGCGTGATCAGGAGCTTCATGGCCGGCATCCTTGCATACGGCGGCCCACCGCGGGATTCACGGATCATGACAACCACCGGGCGCGCGGTCGCTGACGCGGTTGCCCGCGACCTCGGTGGCGAGGTTCGCGCGCTGCCCACCGACGGCTGCAAGGAATTCGTGATCGTCGTCGCGGGCGGGCGAGCGCCGGTGCTCGTTCGCGAATTTCCCGCATCGCTCGGCGCGTGCGTGCCGAGCGGCCCGGCGATCGTCGACGGGGCGGCGAACTTCGACGCCCCGCGGATCTCGGAGATCGTCGAGGGCGCGAAGGCGTGGCTCGCCAAGCGGGATGTCGCGGTGGTGTCGATGTACGGGATCGCGGTCGCGTTGCTCGACGCGTTCACCGCGCAGCTCGACGAAGCCTGGCTCGCGCACACGCCCGGTACGGCGGATCCGACGGAGCTGTGGCTGAGCTCACCGCAGCGCGACGCCGGCAGCGTCGGCGTGTTTCCGGCGAACATCGTGATCTGGATCGGGACGAGCGCTCGCTCGTTCAGCCTGACCACGCTCGCCGAGGTCGCGACCGCCCTGCCGAGCATCCTCGCGGCGGTGCGAGAGCAACGCGCGCGGTTCGAGCGTCACATCGCGGCGAGCGCGCGCATCCGAACGGCGGCAGCCGAGCTGACCGCGAAGCTCGCGGAGCGCACCAAGCTCCCCACCACCGTGGTGCACGGGGGCTTCGTCAGACACGATTCCTCCGAGCACGCCACGATCACCTGCGGCACGCGGCGCGTGGTCATCGACATGATCGACGACGAGATCCGCGTGCACGCCGGGCTCGTGGGCAAGTCCGGCTTCGCGTGCAAGCTCGACGAGCTCGACGCCGACTTCGATCACGTGTTCTCCCAGATCGTCTCGGCGCTCGCCGAAGCGCGGGCACGGCTCACCGTCGGCGATCTGCGCGTCCGTGCGCGCTATCGCGTGATCGATGGCTGGAAGGGCCTGCCTGCTGGCGCGGAAGTCACGTTTGTCGGGCTCGACGACATCGACAACCACTACGGCGAGTACCAATTCGACACCACCGATGGCCAGCGCATCATCGTCGGCGGCGATTGCTCGCATCCCGAAACCGGTCCGCTCTCCGAGGTGCATCTCTACCTCGAGCGCGTCGAGTAGGATGTCGCGATGCGCGTGGTGTTGATCTCGATCGCGATGGCGGCCGCCTGCGGCTCGAAGTCCGACCAGCTCCCCGAGGGTGAGCACCCACCGCAGGAGGACAAGCCCGATCCGCGGCTCGCGCTCGCGCTCCCGCAGGTCACGACGGGCTACGCCCCGTTCGTCAATGCGCCCACCGAGGTGACCGTCGGGCCCGCCGCGATCGTGATGGACGGCGTGTCGGTGGTCGCGCTTCGCGATGGCACCGTCGACGCGGGAGATCTCGACAGCGGCTCGCTGGGCATGAAGATCACCAAGCTCGCGCAAGCCGCGAAGGTGATCGTCGAGAAGACGA
>JACCYD010000761.1 GCA_013696695.1 Deltaproteobacteria bacterium
CCTTCACTCAATTCTATGAGTGCCATCGATCGAGTTTTACAATGAGCAACTGCGTGTTCCCTTTTCATCCAGTCACCATCCACTAGGATGCCGTCCGCCGTAAGTCGAATCGAGCACTGCGTTCTAACGGCTTCCGCAGGACGGCTTGAAGTCCCCTGTTGGGGCTCGGTTGAACTTGCCGTCTGCGTTTGACGCCCAGCCGAACTTGCCGTCTGGGTCGTCGTGGTCGCCGGCCCGCATGCGATTACAAGGACTAGCTAGTACAGAGACTCCTCTCATGACTCACGTCACCTTCCTTCTAAAGCGGTCTCTAACAACCCCGGTCGGGTCTTCCGCCAACGCAACTTCTGGTGGGTCCTCGAGGGCAGCCTACTTCAAGCGCGATCTCAGATCAGGCTTCGGTTCCAGCGGCGATGACCACCGGTCTGCGGCCCTTCCGGCGGACGCTTGAGGCGGCTCAGATCGTGGAGCTGCTGCTGGTGCGAGGCGAGGTGCGCGTAGAGCACCCAGTGACCGGTGATCGCGGTGATACCGACGCCGAGAAACGCGAAGCCACCGATCGTGGTGCTCCAGAACATCAACGCGAGGGCGACGAGCAGCAGCGGCGCGAGCACCAACGTGAACAGGCGCTGGTGACGACGGGGCTCGTCGATGTAGCGACCGAGCTCCGCACGGCGGTCCATGGGGAAAGGATGCGGCTCGCGAGGCGATCGGACCTGCTGCAGATCGTCGCAGGGGCAGGGCGAAAGCACCCCCGCGGGCCTTTCGCATTATTGGCGGTTTTGGCAATGTCCGCGCGAACATGAAGTTGGGCATCGTCACGGAGACCCGACCCGAAGAACGCCGAGTGGGCGCATCGCCG
The DNA here is from genome assembly GCA_013696695.1 of Deltaproteobacteria bacterium. Classification (GTDB taxonomy): domain Bacteria; phylum Myxococcota_A; class Polyangia; order Haliangiales; family Haliangiaceae; genus JABFXX01. The sequence goes on from JACCYD010000761.1 coordinate 863, forward strand.
ACGGTCGTCGGCAAGTGGATCAAGGGCGGCTGGGACGTGGTGGTCGAGCGCGGTGCCGGCGCCGGTGCGAGCTTCCCGGATGCGCAGTACGAGGCTGCGGGCGCGACGGTGGTCGATCGCAGCGTCGCGTGGGGCTCCGACATCGTGGTCAAGCTGCGGCCGCCCACGGTCGACGAGGCGGAGAAGATTCGCGAAGGCGCCACGCTGATCTCGTACATCTTTCCAGCGGAGAACCCGGAGCTGATCAGCACGCTCGAGGCGCGCAAGGTCACGCTGCTCGCGATGGATCAGGTGCCGCGCATCAGCCGCGCGCAGAAGATGGATGCGCTGTCGTCGATGGCGAACATCGCCGGCTATCGCGCGGTCATCGAGGCGGCGATCCGGTTCGGCAGCTTCTTTACCGGGCAGATCACCGCGGCCGGCAAGGTGCCGCCGGCGAAGGTGCTGATCATCGGTGCCGGTGTCGCCGGCCTGGCCGCGCTCGGCGCGGCCAAGAGCCTCGGTGCGATCGTCCGCGCGTTCGACGTCCGACCTACCGTCGAGGATCAGATCAAGTCGCTCGGTGGCGAGTTCCTCACCGTCAAGATCCAGGAGTCGGGTGAAGGGCAGGGCGGCTACGCGAAGGAGATGTCGAAGGAGTTCCTCGACGCCGAGTACGCGCTGTTCCGCGCGCAGGCCCGAGAGGTCGACATCGTCATCACCACCGCGTTGATCCCGGGCAAGCCGGCCCCGAAGCTGTGGTTCGCCGACATGGTCGAGCTGATGAAGCCGGGCTCGGTGATCGTCGATCTCGCCGCCGAGAAGGGTGGCAACTGCGAGCTCACCAGGCCGGGCGAGGTGATCGAGCACAAGGGCGTCACCATCGTCGGCTACACCGATCTCGCATCGCGGATGCCGCGCGTCGCCAGCGAGCTCTACGGCACGAATCTGTTGCACTTCATCGACGAGATGGGTGGTGCCAAGGACTTCAAGATCGATCACGAGAACGATGCGGTGCGTCCCGCGCTCGTGCTCGAGGCCGGCGAGAAGCGGTGGCCCGCACCGAAGAAGCCGGAGGCGCCGAAGCCTGTGGTGGCGCCAGCACCACCTGTCATCACACCGCCGAAGAAGGCACACGGTCATGCGGCGCGCCCACCGTCGAAGGCGGTCGGCGTGGTGATGGCGATCGTCGGCATCGTCGCCGCGATCGCGTTCGTCGGCATGCGGTTCGGTCGCGCCGATGCGATCGCGAATCCCGAGACGGTCGCGCTGCTCCAGCACCTGACGGTGTTCGTGATGGCGATCTTCGTCGGCTTCCAGGTGGTGTGGAACGTGTCACCCGCGCTGCACACACCGCTGATGTCGGTGACCAACGCGATCTCCGGCATCATCGTCGTCGGCGGATTGCTCAACGCTCGAGGTGGTGGCGGCGGGTTACCCAATGCGGTGGTGGTCGCGAT
>JACCYD010000792.1 GCA_013696695.1 Deltaproteobacteria bacterium
CGACGGTGTCGAGCACCGAGGCGATGCGCTTCGAGATCTCCTCGTCGGTGGTATCCGACGGCAACCGCAGCCGCGCGGCGTGCTGGAGCGCGCGACGCACGGGCAGCGTGCGATGGAGCGTGTCGTCCTGCGGGACGAAGCCGATGATCGAGCGATATGCCTCGTATCCGGCGTACAGATCGTCGCCATTGAGCGCGACCTTGCCGCTCGACGCGCGCTGGAAGCCGCACAGCGCGGTCATCAGCGTCGACTTACCCGCGCCGCTGCCACCGACGATCGCCACCAGCTCGCACGGTTCGATCGAGAGCGTGGTGGGCGCGAGCAACTGCCGGCTACCGACGCTGCGCTCCACCGCGCTGGCATCGAGCCTGATCGCGCCGCGCTGATCGAACGAGTCGAGGCTGTCACCATCGTAGGTCAGCCGGAACGTGCCGATCTGGACGATGTCTCCGGGCGCGAGCGGCCGCGAACCCTTGACGCGCTCGCCGTTGACGAACGTGCCGTTCGGCGAATCGCGGTCGATGAGCACGTGCTTGCCGTCTTGCCACCGCAGGTCAGCGTGGCGGCGCGACACCAGCGGCTGTGCGAGCACGATGTCGGTGCCTGCGCGCCCGATCGTCAGCAGCGAAGCGCCCGGCGGGGTCGCGAAGTGCTGGACCGGTCCGATCTTCGGCACCAGCGGGTTGCGATAGACGAGCGTGACCACGTTCGACGCCGCGCCATCGGCGAGCCGCACGGTGTCGCCGTCGTGCAGCATCGCCTCGCGCACCGCCGCGCCACCGAGCGTCGCCTTCGACTCGCCCTCGAGCACCAGGCGGTGTGCGCCGCCCACCGTCTCGAGTCGCGCGTGAGCCTTCGCGATCCACGACGCGGCGATCACGACATCGCGATCCGCGCCGCGCCCGATCGTGGTGGCCTGGCCGCGCAACACGATGCGGCGAATCGCCTCGCCCTCGCGCACCTCGAGGATTGCGAGGTGCGCCGACGTGTCGAGCGTCGTTGTGATCACCGTGCAGCAGCATACGCGTAGTGACTCGGGATACGCTGCGCGCGTGAAACAGATCCCGCCCGAGCTGTTCCGGCTGATCGCCGAGACACACGGCTATGCCGACCTCGAGTGGACGCGCTCGGTGCCGATTCCCGGCGACGACGATTTTCCGGTGCTGCAGCTGCCGGAGACCAAGCTCGAGTACGTCACCTCGCGCGGCTATCCGATCAAGCTCGAGCCACGTCGTTACGAAGATCGGTTCTTGTTGTTCGTGCAGATCGAATCGTTCGAGATCGCGACGCACGACACCGCGGGCTGGGCGATCCCGTCGAAGTACAAGCCGGAGACCGACGAGGAGCGCATCGCGCACGAGCTCGGCTTCGACGAGGGCTGGGAAGACGCTTCGATGGAGTGCATCTTCATCTGCGATCAGCGGTTCAGCGTGTTCTGGCGTGCGGCGCTGAAGCGCGAGCGCTTCGGACTGACGGTGTTCGGCACCGAGTCGCTGTATCCGGTGATGCTCGGCAAGCGCGAGAAATCGGCGATCGAAAAGATCCTGTCCAAGTGGAGCAACTAGTGGATTGGAACGGCGCGCGCTGGAAGCCCGGCGACAAGGCCGGCCACTACGAGAGCTGGTTCTTGCGCGCGAACGATTCGGGTCCCCGCGCGTTCTGGATCCGCTACACGATGTTCTCGCCCGTGGATCGTCCAGAGGCCGCGGTGGGCGAGCTGTGGGCGATCTGGTTCGAGCGCGGTGAGCCGATCGTCGCGGTCAAATCCGAGCTGCCGATCGCGCGCTGCTCGTTCGCGCCGGATCGCCTCGCGGTCAAGATCGGCGATGCCACGCTCGACGCGACGACGTTGCGCGGCAGCGCGATGGCGAACGGCCACACGATCGCGTGGGATCTCCAGTTCGGCAGCGGCGGCTCGACCGTGTTGCTGATGCCCGAGCGGTTGTACTCGATGAGGTTGCCGCGCGCGAAGGCGCTGGTCGGTCGGCCGCTCGCGAAGTTCTCGGGCACGCTCACCGTCGACGGCAAGCCGTTCACTCTCGACAGCTGGGTCGGCAGCCAGAATCACAACTGGGGCTCGCGCCACACCGATCGCTACGCGTGGGGTCAGGTCGCCGGGTTCGACGAAGCGCCCGATGCATTCCTCGAATGCTCGACCGCGCGCCTCAAGCTAGGGCCGGTGTGGACGCCGCCGCTGAGCCCGGTCGTGCTGCGCCTCGGCGACGAGACGCTCGCCTGGACGGGCTTGACCCGCGTGGTGCGCGCACTCGGCGCGTACGCTCCGTACCAGTGGCACCTCGAGACCACGAGCAAGCAGGGCACGATCGACATCCGCATCGACGCCGCCCCCGCGGACTTCGTGGCACTCAACTATCCGAATCCGCCGGGTGGCACCAAGATCTGCCTCAACTCGAAGCTCGCGCGCTGCGAGGTCACGTTGACGCGGCCCGATCGCCCTGCCCTCGTGCTGCGCTCGGAGCGGGCGGCGTTCGAGATCCTCGACGACACCGCGCCATCCGGCGTGACCCCCGTCGTCTGAGACACGAGCGGGCGACCCCGGTCCCGCGTGCTGCGCCGACAACGCAGCTACTGACAGGCCCTCGCTTGATCGCGTTCGAGATCGATCGAACGCGCACGCTGGTCTCGGCGGGCGTGACCGCGCGGCTCGGCGAGGTGCACGGTTTGCGTGGACGGGCGACGAACGCCGGTCAGCGCGAGCACGACCTCTCGCAAAGTCACGATGGACTCGCTCCGTCGAGGCCTACGCGGGTACAGCCTGATTCGGGCGGCAGATCGCCAGGAATCCCCTGGTAAGCCATTCTCCGACGCCGAGCGGTGCATCGCTTGCAACTCTTCGTGCGCAACAAAGGAGTCTGCAAATGGGTACGAAGCAAAGCATCGATCAGCTGAACAGCTTTTTGCGTGGCGAGCTCTCCGCGGTGGAGACCTACCGCATGGCGATCGCCAAGCTGGATGACGGATCGCCGGCGCGCGGCGAGCTCGAGGCCTGCATGGCGTCGCATCAGGATCGCGTTCAGATGTTGCGCGACGCGATCATCATGAGCGGTGGCGAGCCGGCAGAAGGCTCGGGTCCCTGGGGTGTGTTCGCGAAGACCGTCGAGGGCGGCGCGCGAATCTTCGGTGACAAGGCTGCGATCGCGGCACTCGAGGAAGGTGAGGACCACGGCCTCGACGATTACAAGGATGATCTCGAGGACCTCGACACCGAGACTCGCCGGCTGGTCACCGATCGGCTATTGCCGCTCCAGCGCCAGACGCACGACCGCATGTCGTCACTCAAGAAGCGCCTGGCTGCGAAGCAGACCGGTCGCGCCTAGATCTGCCTGACTTATCATGCGTTGGCGCCCGCGTAAGACCTTCGAAGACCGGGTTGCACGCGGCGAATCCAGGCTAGATTGAACAGGTGGCACGCTTTCGTTTACTCGCCGCTGCTGTCCTGATCGCAGCCTGCACCGCGAAGCCTCCGCCCCCCGAGGTGGAGACTCCGCGGTCGTCGTCCGATCTGCCGGCGATTCAGAACGCGGACTCGCCGACTCCACCCCCGGATCCACGCGAGGCCGCGCTCTCCGCGACCGTCGTGCAGCTGCTCGAGACCGAGCATCTGCTTCGCAAGAAGATCGACGACTCGGTGTCGCGCGCCGCGTTCGACACCTATATCGATCGTCTCGATCCCACGAAGTTGTTCTTGCTGCGCGCGGATCGCGATGCGCTGGGCCGACACGCCGACAAGATCGACGATCAACTTCACGCCGGCTCGCTCGACCTCGCCCACGATGGCGCGCGAATGTACGCGGCGCGCGTCGTGGTGGTCGACAAGCTCGTCCAGGAGCTCCTCACCAAGCCGTTCGATCACACGGACGAGGAGTTTATCGAGCTCGATCCGAAGAAGATCGAGCCGGCCGCGAACGAGCAAGATCTTCGCGATCGCTGGCGCCGCCGCCTCGAGCTCGAGGTGATGGAACGCGTCGCGCAGATGGAAGCGCGCCTCGCTCCGAAGCCGGTCGATCCGAAGGCCAACAGCGCGGGCTCCGGCTCCGGCTCGGGCGCCCCCAGGCCCGACGAGGACGACGACGAGGATAAGTCGATCCCCGTCGCGAACATCCCGCCGACCGCGGAAGGCCGCGATACCAAGGCCCGCGGCGATATCGCGAAGATGTATTCGGGCCGGTTCGCGCGGCTGCGCACCCCGGGTCCGCTCGACGCGGCCACGGATCTGTTGAACGCGGTGTCGTCGGTGTTCGATCCGCACACCACGTATCTGCCGCCCGCCGACAAGGCCAACTTCGACATCCGGATGACCGGGTCGCTCGAGGGCATCGGTGCGGTGTTGCGCGAGCGCGATCATTATATCGAGGTCAGCGATCTCGTTCCCGGCGGCGCGAGCTACCGCCACGGTGGGCTACAAACCGGCGACTTGATCCTGGCCGTCCAGCAGGAGGGCAAGGATCCGGTCGACGTCGTCGACATGCGTATCGACGAGGTCGTCAAGATGGTCCGCGGTCCGAAGAACACCGTCGTGCGGCTGCGCATCCGCAAGGCCACCGGTGTCGAGGAGACGATCGCGATCACGCGCGATGTCGTGGTGATCGAGGAGGCATATGCCCGCGGTGCCGTGCTGTCGCGCGCCAAGGGTCCGCAGTACGGCTACATCCACCTGCCGAGCTTCTACGGTGGTCGCGGCCCGAACCAGCGCACCGCTGCTGGTGACGTCGGCAAGCTGCTCGCCGAGATGAAGAAGCGAAAGGTGTCCGGCGTCGTGCTCGACATCCGCGGCAACGGCGGCGGCTTGCTCGGCGATGCGGTCGATATGACCGGCCATCTGATCGATACCGGCCCGGTCGTGCAGGTCCAGGATAGTCGCGGTAAGCGCGAGACCCACGCCGACGAGCACCGCGGCGTCGAGTTCGACAAGCCGCTGATCGTGCTCGTCGACCGCTTCAGCGCCTCGGCGTCGGAGATCCTCGCGGGCGCGCTCCAGGATTACAACCGCGCCATCATCGTCGGCACCGGGCCGACGCACGGCAAAGGTACGGTTCAGACGATCGCGGATCTCGATCGCGCGACCGGCGGCAAGATCGAGCTGGGTGTCCTCAAGATCACGATCCAGCAGTTCTTCCGCGTCAACGGTGCGTCGACGCAACGAGAGGGTGTGGTGCCCGACATCGTGTTGCCGGATCCCTATGGCCATCTCGAGACCGGCGAGCGCGAGCTCGAGCACGCCATCGCGTGGTCGCAGATCGATCCGTCCCCGCACGGCAACTGGGCAGGCGCGACGTGGAAGACGGCCACGCTGAAAGAACGCAGCGTAGCCCGCGTCGCCAAGCATCCGGTGCTCGCGAAGATCGCGGCGGCCTCCAAGGTGCTACGCGCGCGCCGGAGCGACACCCGGATCCCGCTCGCGCGCGCCGCCTGGGATACGCGCAAGAAGGATCAGAAGGCCACGATCGATGCCGCGTCGCCCGATCTGAAGGCGATGCCGATCCGGCTGACGGTCGCCACGATCGACGACCGCGCTGCACTGCCACCGCCGCCTCCACCGCCGAACGGCGGCAAGCCCGACGATCGCCTCGCTCGCTGGCGCGACAGCCTCGCGCGCGATCCGTGGCTCGACGAGTGCGTCGACATCCTCTCGGACATCAAGTAACGCGCTACGGGCGCCGCGGGCCGCCGTACATGGCGCCGCCATACGCGGCACCGCCATAGGCATCGCCGCCGATACCGTCGAGATCGAGCGGGACGAGCT
>JACCYD010000811.1 GCA_013696695.1 Deltaproteobacteria bacterium
TACGGCGCCGGCTTCGCCGCACAGACGTTGGCCGGCCAGAAGTTGGTCACGCTCGTGAAGTTCGGCGCCGATGGTCTCGACACCACGTTCGGCACCGGCGGCGTGATCACCACTGCGGTGGAGTTCAAGGGCGGGAGCGGCGAGATCGGCATCGTCACCGACGCCAACGACAAGATCCTGATCTCGGCCACAGTGGCTGCGACGCTCGATGCCGCCGATCGCGATGTCGCGGTGCTGCGGTTCACCACCAACGGCACGCTCGACAACACGTTCAACGGCACCGGCGTCGCCGTCATCAGCCTCAACACCGCGCACAACAATGCCGGCACGCTGTCGGCCTTCGACGCGGCGCGCGGCGTGGCGGTCAATGCAAACGGCATCTACCTCGTCGGCACCGCTCGTGGGACCGGGACCGCGCTCGCGGGCGGGCCGCGCACCGACACCGACTTCACGGTCGCGCGGCTGACCACGCTCGGCATCCTCGACCTCACGTTCGCGGGCGGGGATGGCGTCTTCCAGCTCGACATCGCGATCGGCGGCGTCAACCAGGAGAAGAACGCCACTCCGCGCGGCATCAAGTCGCTGTCCGACGGCAACGTCATCATCGGCGGCTACCAGACGACGCCGGGCATCGGCGCCGGTCCGCAGCCGGTGATCTTCAAGCTGAGCTCCGCAGGCGCACTCGACACCGACTTCGCGGGCGGCGTGTTCCACGAGGCCATCCTGTCGACACAGACCGAGGTCTACAACTTCGCGATCCATGGCGACAAGATCGTCACCGGCGGCTATGGCCGCGAGACCGGCGATACCAACGACTACATCTCGCTGCGCTTCAACCTCGCCGACGGCGTTCGCGACACCACGTTCGGTGGCACCACGAACGGCGCGGTCGTGTTCGACCCCTCGGGCTCGGCGCTCAGCTCGAACTGCCGCAACTCGATCGCGTTGCCCGACGGCAAGACGATGCTGACGGGCTCGACCGGCCCGTCGAACATGCCGGCGCAGGACGCGGTGTTCGCGATCCTCGACGCCGACGGCGTGCTCGACACGGCGTACGCGACGGGACTTCACAAGTTCCCGCTCGGCGCCAACGGCAACGATCAGTTCTGGGGCGGGGCGGTGTCCGGCGATCAGGTCGCCGTCGTCGGCTACAAGGGTGGCGGATCGACGCAGACCGACACCGTCAACGACGATGCCTACGCCGCGGTGTTCACGGTTCGCTAGTGACTGTCGAGGACGCGCTCGAGGAGCTGTCGCACGATCACGAGGATCTCAACCGGCAGGTCCTCGACATCGGTGCGCGGCTCGTCAGCGACGAGCCGGCGGCCTCGAACGCACGGCTCGTCGAGCTGCGCGAGCAGCTGTTCCTCCACTTCGCTCGCGAAGAGGAAGGACTGTTCCCGTTCGTCGTCGATCACTTCCCGGATCTCGTCGATCGGGTGCGCCAGATGGAGACCGCGCACGACGCGATCTGCGGCGCCGTCGCGCGGATGTGTCACATGCTCGCGGCCGGAACGAATCCGCTCGCACTGACGCCGGTGTTCGAACGCTTCGAGCTCGCGTACGCCGGTCACGCGAAGGTCGAGGCCGAGCTGCTGTTTAGCCTGCGCAAGCGCGTCGATGCGGATCAGCGGCTCGCGCTCGCCGAGCTCGTCCGCGACCTCTAAGTCACGCCGCTTGCCGATTGACCGATCGTCCAGCCTCGGGCGGCCTACCTCTATAGGCGTGATATTGCGAGGCCCACGGCGCCGCGATGTCACCAGGATCCGTCGTGGTCTTGCCGCGTTGGCAACCACACGCGTTTCTTGCGTACGCCGGCGATTCGGGCCAACACTCGGTGCATGAGGCTCATCCTGTGCACCCTCGTGCTGGCCTCGGCCGGTACTGCCTCGGCGGATGCGGTCGAGGATCAGCTCGGCCCCCGCGAGATGGCGGTCGGTGAAGCGATGCGTGGTGGCGCGACGGGAGCGAGCGCGATCGGTCTCAACCCCGCCGGCCTGCCGCTCAACCGCGAGCTAGTGTTCGAAGGCGGGTACTCGTATCGCCCCTCCGATTCGGCATCGGTGATCGGTGTCTCGGCCTGCGACTCCACGAACCTCATGCCGGGCTGCTTCTTCTACGGGTACTCCGGCTCGAGCCCCGAGCTCGAGGGCATGAGCGGCACGCGCCGCACCCATCTCGCCGGCCTCACGCTGTCGCGCCAGTTCCTGCCGCGCGTGCTGATCGGCTCGACCACCAAGTACTACGACTTCAACTCGACGATGACCGGCGAGAAGGCTGCGAGCGGCTTCGCGTTCGATCTCGGTGCCGTCGTGCGCATGACCCAGCTCGTCAACCTCGGGGTGTCCGCACAGAACCTGTGGGCCTCGAACGAGTCCGATCAGTTCCCGCGCACGTTCGGCGGCGGCCTGCTCGCGCGCCCGATTCCCACCCTCGCGCTCAGCTTCGACATGCGATGGAACCTCGACGGCGACAGCACCGCCCGCTACGGCGGTGGCATCGAGTGGTTCATTCGCTCGAAGCAGAACGGGTATCCGCTCCGCGCGGGCGCCGTGCACGACAATTCCCTCGACGCGACCTACCTCAGCGGCGGGCTCGGCATGGCGACGATGAAGTTCGGCATCGACCTCGGTGCGCGCCGCCAGATCAAGAATGGCAACGAGACGGTGCTTCTCGCGAGCATGCGGTTCTTCGGCCCGCGGCTGACGTCGCCGACGCTCGACGCCGAGCCCGGCCTCCAGTAGCGAGTGGTCGCCAGGTTGCAGCATCCACGGCCATGTGGTTGCTGATCCAACGCATGTTCGCAGGTGTCGGACGCGCCCTGCGCGAAACGTGGCGCCCGCGACCGCGGCGTCGATACCGAGCCTGAGCGGACGGGCGCGCCGGGCGTCGTGGCTCAACGAGCTTTCCTGACGAGGTCGATCGCATCGAGCCGAGGATCGGGAGGCTGCTGAGGTAGAGTCCGCGCGTGCCCAAGCAAGACACGTCGGTGCTCGTCGACGCGGCAGCTGCGTTCGACAGCGAGCTCGCGAACTACACCCGTCTCGGCAAGCTGTTCGTCTCGACCCCGCTCGCCAGCGTGAAGCATCTCGAGCGCGCGAACGGCACGCTCGCCGACATCGCCGCGTGCGAGGAGCGGCTGCAGACCGCGGGACAGAACCTGGTGCAAGCGCTTGCCAGCGCGCGTCTGGCACAAGAGCAGCTCGCGAAGGAGGTCGTCGATCACGTGCCTGTCGTGCACGGGCGCAACAAGCAACTTCATGATCTGATGGGCGAGCTCTCCGCGGTCGCCGTCGAAGTCGGTGCGCTCAACGAGAAGATCCAGGCGGGCACGACCACCGGCGAGGGTGGCAACCCGACCATCGTCGATGCCCAGGGCCTGTCGTCGACGATCCTCGATCTCTCGATGCGCGCCGAGCAGCTCGCGAATCGCGCTCGCAGCGCCGAGCTCGAGGAGCTCGCCACCCAAGCGCATGCGCTGCATCAGAAGCTGCAGGTGATCGGCAAGAAGCTCGCGATCGCTGGTCAGTCTTGAGCTCGCCCGGCAGCGCGTAGCTCGGCGACCTGCTCGACCGTACCGAGCACGACCAGGATCGTGCCCGCCGACAGTTGCTCGTCGGCCTTCGGGTTGTAGACCCACGGGCCGCCGCGGCCGATCGCGAGCACGGTCATGCCGAAGCGCGTGCGGATCGCGGCCTTGGCGAGGGTCACGCCAACGAGCTGCGATCCGGCCTCGATGTGAGCTTCTTCGATCCGCCACGTCGAGCGCGTGTCGCGCAGCATGTCATCGAGGAAGCGCACCACCGTCGGACGCAGCATCTCGGACACCATGCGCAGGCCGCCGATGTAGCCGGGGTTAACGATCACGTCGGCTCCGACCCTGCGCAGCTTGTCGACATGGCTGCGCGCGGTCGCCGTGGCGATGATCTTCGCCTTCGGATTGAACAGCCGCGCTTCGACGATCACGTAGATGTTGTCCTTGTCGTCGGGCATCACGGCGGCGAGCCCGCGCGCGGTGGAGAGCTCGGCGAGTGCGAGCACGCCTTCGTCCGTCGGGTCACCGGTGATGCAGCGCAGTAGCTCGCCGGGATGTCGCTCCTCGAGCTCGCGCAGCGCCACCGGATCCTGATCGATGGCGGTCACGTGATTGCGCGCCGCGATCAGCTCGTCGACGACGTAGCCGCCGGTCGCGCCTGCGCCGCACACGATCACGTGATCTGGCATCAGTTCGTGATTTCGAACTTCCACTTCGCTCCGTCGGCGCCGAGGCCCGTCGCGCCGCTCGGCACGTCGTAACCGAACTGGATCTGGCCGGCAACCTCGTAGCTACCCTTCGGACCCGAGCACGACATCTTGACGGTCAAGGTTTGGCCGAACGACTTGATCGCGTCGCCCTTGAGCTGCGTGTGGTCGCAGGTGACTTCTTTAGGCACGGTGGCTTTCCACTCGACCGTCGTCCCGGGCTTCCGGTTGTACACCAGCCAGCTCGCGAGCTGGACCGTGAACGCGAGCTCGAACTTCTCGTTGGCCTTGACCGTCTTCGGGCCGGTAGCTGTCGTGGTGTGGAGCTTGATCGCCGATGACAACGCGTGGACCTTGGCGTCGCGCGTGTCGAGATCCGCGGGCGTGGTGCTCGCGGTGACCAACTTCACCTTGTTGTCGACGTCGACGACGATCGACAGCGGGCCGGTGACGCCGGCGCTCTTGAACCACTTCGCCGCCGCCGGGCCGAACCCCACGGTGCCGCGACCGACACCTTCGCTGCCGCGGATCGGATCGAGCTTCAGCGCCTGCGCCTTGGTGCCGTTGATGTACGCGATCACGTAGACGTTGCTGTTCTTCTCCTTGAGCGTCGTGATCCGCGCGAGATCGTCGGCGCAGCCGGCGACCTTCGGCGCGCAAAACCAGTGCACGACCACCTTGCCGGCGGAGTCCTTGATCGACGGGATGTCGTACATCCACAACAGCGTCGGCCAGCCTTCGGCGCCGCCGATGGCGAGGGAGTCACCCGCGTTCGGCAACCCGGGCTTCGGTTGTGCGTGACTGATCGTGATCGACGCGCACGCGAGGACAGCTCCGATGACAAGGCGGTTCATGCGCCAACGATACTGTTGATTGCGGTAGAGGTCGATCTGTTGCCGAATTGGGCGTGACATGGGTAGCCTCGAAGACGGTGCCTCTACGGTGGTTGTTCATGGTCGGAGTGAGCGCACTCGCGTGCTCGGGGCAGGGTGCCCCACCGACCGACAAACCGGTCACCCCGATCGCCGGGTCACAGGTGATCCTCGTGACCCCCGACGCGGCCATCCCCTCGATCGTCGGTGCACCGTGCGATGACGCTCATGCGTGCGGGCCCGAGCTGGAATGCGACCGCACACTCCCAGGTGGTTCATGTTCCACCCGGTGCACACCCGCGGGCGCGGCCTGCGGCACGGGGACCTGCGTCGAACAACCCGCGATCGATGTTTGCCGTGCCGCGTGCAGGACCACCGCAGACTGTCGCGCCGATGAAGGCTACGTCTGCGATCCGGTGTGGCGCGGCTGCACGCTACCGAACACGGCGACGATCGCGCCGCTCGCGTGTCCACCACCCGTCGGGCTCGGACGCGATCCGATGTTCGCCCCGGCCACCGAGCTCGCGAAGCGCGCGCCGCGCTCGCCCGCAGGCGTGATCACCGACGAGGGCGGGCTGGTTATCTTGCACGAGACCCACGACGAACCTGGACTGATCGAGATGGCGCGCCTCGACGCGCTCGGGCGAGCGCTTCCGAGCGTGCGATTCCCCGGGCGCGGTGCCGAGCCCGCGATCGCGCGCGACGGCGCGACACTCCTTGCCGTGTTCGCGAATCATCGCGGCACCGCGAAGCTGATGCTCGCGACCTCGCCCGATCGCGGCGCGTCGTGGAATGCGCCGATCTCGCTCGCCGAGTCCGACTGCACGCGGGATCGCGATTGCACGTCGCCCATGATCGTCATCGGAAACGATCCCGCGCGGCGTGGTTCGGCGATCGTGTACGTCGGCTATGCGTCGGGCGACGGCATCCGCGTGCGTGCGTCTCGCGACGGCGGCAAGACGTTCGGCGCTGCGATCACCGCGGTCCCCGGTGCGAAGGGCAAGCTCGCGACTGCTGCCGACGGCACGCTGTTCG
>JACCYD010000843.1 GCA_013696695.1 Deltaproteobacteria bacterium
CCCGAAAGCAGGACGGGCTCCAAGGTGTGACCCGGAGCCCGCGGCGGTGAGGTGCTTCGGGATCTCTACTCGAGACGCTTGCCACACCAAACCCACGAGGCCATGACCGGATCGACGATGAGCTTCATCGTCGAGCGGATCTGGTAGGCGGTAAGGCGACGCATCGTTGACTCCTAGACTTTCACTCTCTCGAATCGATCCTGTCCCGTCAAGCGCTACGTGGGCGTGCGATACGCGACCGTCGCTCGACGACAGCTCTGCACGTTCGTCGGTCCCGGCATCGAGGCGAATTGCCACGAAGCGGCGTCCTGAAGGAGCGCGTGATCGAACGCGTCGTAGGTAGATCCCTCAGCGATCGCGATCTTGGTGAGGTGACCATCGGGGGCGACGCAGAGGTCGAGCACCGCGGTCATCGTGGTGGCGCCGTAGCGAGCTTTGATCGCATGGGCCATGCGGTCGACCGAGCGGACGCGCGTGTCGATGGCTTCGGGGAACGCGGCGGTGGCGAGATCACCGGGGGTCGAGAGATCGAGGTGAAGGCCGGTGCGGGGGGCCGCGGGCTCACCGGTGAATTGACCGGTCGTAGCGCAGGCAGCGAGAGAGATCGAAATGATGGCGAGCTTGAACACGATGACTCCTTGTTCGCAGCGTCGGCGCACCCCACGCTGCTGGATGCTCGCTATCCAAGGGTCGGGCCATCTTCACTTCCTCGGGTGTGGCGGGTAATCAGCTGGAATGTGGTGCGCGAGGTCGCGCCCGTTGCACGTTGTGGCGTCGCATGCGTCTGGTCGCGGCTGTCGCATCCAGGCAGGGTCGGGAATGTGTCGGGGCCTCGTGTGGTTGACAGGCCGCCCGCCGAGGGCTTTGCTCGGCCCCCCGCTTATGTCTGACCGTCTCACCGAAGAAGTCACCAAGCTCCAAGCCAGGTTTCAAACCCTCAAGGCCGAGGTCGGCAAGGTCCTGGTCGGCCAGGACGAGATGCTGCACCGGCTGATGCTCGGGCTGCTCGCCGGCGGCCACGTGTTGCTCGAGGGCGTTCCAGGGCTCGCGAAGACGCTGGTCGTTCGCACGCTCGCCGACGCACTCGAAGGCACGTTCAGCCGGATCCAGTTCACGCCCGACATGCTGCCGGGCGACGTCATCGGCACGCAGATCTACAGCCCGCGCGACGGCACCTACTCGATCAAGAAGGGGCCGGTGTTCGGCAACTTCATCCTCGCGGACGAGATCAACCGCGCGCCGGCCAAGGTGCAGTCGGCGCTGCTCGAGGCGATGCAGGAGCGCCAGGTAACGCTGGGCGATCAGACGTTGCCGCTGGCCGAGCCGTTCCTCGTGCTGGCGACGATGAACCCGATCGAGCAAGAGGGCACGTATCCGCTTCCCGAGGCGCAGCTCGATCGCTTCATGCTGAAGATCAAGGTCGGCTATCCGACCAAGGATGAAGAGGTCAAGATCATCGACCGCATGGCCGGCGGTGGCAGCGAGCCGCATGCCTCCAAGGTGATGGGCACCGACGAGATCCTCGCCGCGCGCGAGATCGTCCGCCAGGTGTTCGTCGACGACAAGGTCAAGCGGTACGCGGTGGACGTGGTCGCCGCGACGCGCGATCCGAAGGGCTCGAACCTGCCGCAGCTGGCACCGTTGATCGACAACGGGGCCTCGGTGCGAGCGTCGATCTCGCTGATCAAGGTCGCCAAGGCGCAGGCCGTGTTGTCGGGGCGCTCGTATATCTCGCCGCACGACGTGAAGACGATCGCGCACGATGTCCTCCGCCACAGGATTTTGGTCTCGTACGAGGCCGAGGCGCAGGGCAAGACCACGGATCACGTGGTCGCGCAGATCCTGGAGAACGTTCCGGTCCCGTAAGGAGAAGTCGTGCTCCCCGCGGAGATTGCTCAGGCTGTCAAACGCATCCAGTTCGTCACGGGTCGACACGTGGCGGATGTGATGGCGGGTGCGTATCTATCCGTGTTCAAGGGGCGCGGCATGGAGTTCGACGAGGTGCGGCCGTACGTGCCCGGCGACGACGTCCGCGCGATCGACTGGAACGTCACCGCGCGCACCGGCGAGCCGCACATCAAGCGGTTCGTCGAGGAGCGCGAGCTGACCGTGATGTTGATGGTCGACGTCTCGGCCTCGCAGGAGTTCGGCAGCGGCAGACGCAGCAAGCTTGAAGCGGCGACCGAGCTCTCGGCGCTGCTCGCGATGTCCGCCGTCGAGAACGGCGACAAGGTCGGCCTGCTGCTGTTCCACGGCGGTGCCGACCTCTACATCCCACCACGCAAGGGCGGCAAGCACGCGCTGCGCGTGGTGCGTGAGGTGCTCGCGCGCGGGCAGCAGCGCCACCGGAAAGATCTCGATCCGAAGATCGCGACCGTCGAGCACGAGGTCCTGGAGCAATCGACCAAGCGCGGCCTTCGCGATCTCCCTCGCGCCGTGCGCGGCTGGTTCGCGAAGCTCCAGGCGGCCACGCGCGCACAGCCGCGGCGCGCGACCAGCATCGCGGCGGCCCTCGAGTTCTGCCGCCAGGTGCTGCCGCGCCGTGCGGTGCTGTTCCTGATCTCCGATTTCCTCGACGATGGTTACCTCCAGGTGCTGCGGCACGCGAACCGCAAGCACGACGTCGTGGCGGCGCTGATCAGCGATCCGCGCGAGGTGCAGATGCCGCCCGCGGGCCTGGTGACGCTCGAGGATGCCGAGACCGGGCGGACGCGGCTGGTCGACACCAGGTCGAGCGCGTTTCGCGCCGAGCTCACCGTCAACGCGCGACGGCGGATCGATCTGCTGCGCGATCAGCTGCGCGCGACCGGCATGGACC
>JACCYD010000848.1 GCA_013696695.1 Deltaproteobacteria bacterium
TCAGGGTGCCGCCGACCGCAAGGACGCCGCCCGCCACGTACGACAGCGTCTCGAACTTCTTGCCCGAATCGTTGCGTTCGTCCGGCGTATCGAAGCCCTTCGTCTTCAAGCACGCCACGTCGTCCTCGCACGAGTTGGCGTCCTTGGCGTCGCTGACCTTGCCGCCGGCGACGAACAGCAAGCCGCCGCCACCAGCCGCCACCACGGCACCGACGACGAACATGCCGCGCCAGAAGCCGCGGCCCGATCCCGCTTGCGAGACCGTGCCGCCACAATCATTGGAGACCGCCGGATCGCAGCCCGGGGTGACGATCGTCTTCGCTGCCGTCAGCGTGATCTCTTCCGTCGTCGTCTCGCCGTTGCGGATCGTGATCTTCTCGGTTGAATCCCAGCGCTCGAAGCCACCGGCGACGATCGAGATCTTGTAGCGCCCCTCGGGCAGCGACGGCACTTCGCCGGAGCCCGCGGTGATGTTGCCGCGCTCCTCACCCTCGACGAGGATCGTGCCGCGATCGAAGCCTTCGTTGCGGACGCGAATCTTCAGCGTGCCGCCGTCGAAGTCGTTCGTCAGCTTCTTGTAGCCCTTGCGCGCCCACTCCTGGAGCTTGGTGCCCGAGGACTCGGCCAGCGGGATGAACTCCGTCCACCCCGGTAGCGACTGTGCGTTGCCCGGCTTGCCGTCGCCCACCTTGAGCAGCTTGAGCGAGATCTGATAGCCGGCCTGACCGCCGAGCTGCTTGCGCTCGATCTTTCCGTAGACGAGAAAGTCGGCACCGAGTGCGGCACCGATCTTGGCCATGCAATCTTTGTCCTCGTTGGGACAGTTGTTCATGATCTTCTCGTCGACGAGCTCCTTCTCGCTGCCCGGCGTCCACTGATACGGGCCCTGCCCGGCTTTCGGACGTGTTCGAAGCGCGACGGTGAGATCCTGGGCGACGCGGGTCGACTCGGAGTCGACCGTCGTGGTGCCTAGCACCTCGAGCCCGAGAATCGCGATCTTGTCTTTCTTAGCTTCCGCCCGCCCCGCCGCCAAGATGACCGCGAACAACACGATGAGTGACGATAAAGCGCGTGGCATGTTCCCTCGGCGCCAAGCTGGCGCAGCAATCCCGAAGCGCACGGTATCCTGGCTTGGCCGAACGCAGCAAGCTACCGTGTAGGGCACGGCAGCATGCGGACCCTATCGGCGCGGATCCTCCTCGGTTTTGCGGCCTTGACCGTCACGTTCGCCGTGATCACGGCCACCCTCGTCGACAGCCTCGGCCAGGTCGAGGACCAGGTGATCTTGATGGGCAAGGGCTACGTGCCGCTCGCCCTCAAGAGCAAGGAGCTCTCGAACCGGCAGGACGATCTTCGCAACTACCTCGAGAAGCAGCTCGCGGAAGAATCGAACGTCGTGCTCGCGCGCGCGAACATCAATCGCTACAAGAACGCGCGCGATCGCTTCCTGCTCGACAACCGCAAGGTGCTCGACGATCTCGAGAAGCTAATCGAGATCGATCCGCGCCAGTTCACCGATTCGCGGCCGCGCCTCGAGGCGCTCGAGAAAGGTGTCGCCGCGCTCGAGCCGCTCTACGCGGACATCCTCGCGGCACCTCCGCTCGCGATGTTCGAGCCGGCGAACCCGCAGATCCTCGCCGCGTTCCTGCTCCCCGCGCCGCTGCAGGATGCCAAGCGCGAGCAAGCTGCCGCGTCGCTCAAGAAGCTGCTCGAGGAGGAGCGCAAGCTGTTCACGCAGACCAACCAGCTCGCGAGCCGGCAGGAACGCAACGTCTCCCACATGACGCTGCAGCTGCAGGAGAACGAGCACATCCTCCGCGTGCGCACGTTCTACCTCGGCATCAGCGCCGTCGTGCTCGGCTTGATCGTCACGATGTGGGTCGTCGTCACGCTGCGCCCGCTGCGCCGCCTGCGCGATGGCGCGCGCCGGATCGCCGCCGGCGATTACGCGAACCGCATCCCCGAGACCGGACCTGCCGAGGTTGCCGATCTCGCGCGCGAGTTCAACGTCATGGGTCGCGCGGTCGAGGAACGCGAGCGCGAGCTGGTGCGCTCGGAACGACTCGCCGCGGTCGGCAAGATGGCCGCGATGATCACGCACGAGGTCCGCAACCCGCTGTCCTCGATCGGCCTCAACACCGAGCTGCTCGAGGACGAGCTCAGCGAGAAGAACGGCGAGGCGCGCGAGCTGTGCCGTGCCATCCACCGCGAGGTCGATCGGCTGACCGCGATCACCGAGGAGTACCTGGCGTTCGCCCGGCTCCCCAAGCCCAAGCTGGCCGCCGAGCCCATCCACCCGATGGTCGGTGCCCTCGCCGCCTTCATCCGCGAGGACCTCGCAGCGCGCGACGTCAAGCTGGTCACCGAGCTCGCCGCTGGCGACCCGGTTGCCCAGATCGACGCCGGACAGATCCGGCAATGTCTGATCAACCTGATCCGCAATGCCGCCGACGCGGTGGTCGCTAACAAGGGCGGCAAGGTCATCCTGCGCACACGTAGCGCGGGGAAACGCATCGAGATCTCCGTCATCGACGATGGCGTTGGGATTCCGGGAGACGTCTTGCCGCGGCTGTTCGACCCGTTCTTTTCGACCAAAGAGGGCGGTAGCGGCCTCGGGCTCGCACTGACCCAGCAGATCGTCCGGGACCACGGAGGCGATCTCGCGGTCGCGAGCACAGTCGGCGTAGGTACGACCTTCACGCTCAGCGTGCCGGCGACTGGGTAGGGCTCGATCGTTGCGATCTTATTGGGGTCGTATGATCATAGCGATCCGCCCCGATGGCTCCCGAAGACCCTTCCGACGCCGAGAAACGCCGCCAGACGCGTGAACCGATCACGCTGTTCGTGGAGTACGAGGGTGCGGACGATCTCGTCGGCGACTTCACGGAGAACCTGTCGAGCGGTGGCACCTTCGTCGCGACCAACCGCGAGCTGCCACTCGGTCAAAAAGTTAACCTCGTCCTGTCGTTCCCCGGCCTGCTCGAACCGATCTCGATCGAAGGTCTCGTGCGCTGGCACCGCCGCGATGGCGAAGAAGGTGGCGACGCCGGTGCAGGCATCGAGTTCACGCCCGGCCCCGCGCGCGATCAGCTCGAGGCGGTGGTCGGTCGGATCAGCGCGCGCGATCCCAAGATGGTGTCGCGTACGTTCCGCGTGCTCGTCGTCGAAGACAACCGCCATGTCGCCGCGTTGATCCAGGAGGGCCTGCGCGGCTCGTCGCGCCGCGACTTCAATTCGAACATCGCGTTCGTGTTCCGCAACGCCGAGGACGGCCGCTCGGCGATCGAGATCCTGCGGCGCGAACAGTTCGACGCGTTGATCATCGATGTCTATCTACCGGTGATGGACGGACCCAAGGTGATCTCCACTGCGCGCACCGAGCTCGGTCTCGGCGAGCTCCCGATCATCGCGGTGTCCGCCGGTGGCGATGCCGCGCGGCGCTCGGCGCTCGAAGCGGGTGCGAACATCTTCCTCGACAAGCCGATGCGCCTTCGCCAGGTCATCGACACCATCCAGCGCCTGCTCTACTGAGCAGGGCCTCTCGCGCATCTCGTCCATCCGGGTCGCGGAGCCAGCGAGCGCTCTGCTCGCGCGCCGGTCGCTGCGAAGCTCACCGAGCTCCGATTGCACGGTTGTTGCTCCTCGCTGAGACCAGGAGGTTTTATGCGTCTCTCGACCGTCTTGTTCTCCGTGATCCTCGCTGCCGGAGCCTGTAATCGCGGCCTCGCAACCGACGAGGATCGTGGGACGGGCTTCGCTCGCGCCGTGGAGAGCACCCCTGAAGCGACAGGGCCGGGTGCGAATGCGCCCGTCGAGCAACCGCTCGCCGAGCCCGTTGTCGAGGCGGCGCCCACTCAGGAGCTCGCCGAGACCGATCCGGGCGTCGGCGGCATCTACGGCACCGAGATGCCCGCACGTGCTGCGAGCGAGGGACCGGTCGATCCGAGCGAGGCGGATCCGTGGACCGCAACCAGCACCGATCCGTGGGCGCCCGCCGCGACCCCGACGCCCGCACCCGCAGAGGGCGGGGACGATCCGTGGACAGCGACGAGCGCCGACCCGTGGGCACCGACCAAGGCGACGAATCCAACCAAGCCAGCGCCGATCGATCAGAAGCCAATCCGCGTGCCAGCCGAGAGCCCGCCACAACCGTGACGCGCTAACCCGATCTACTGGACGTCGCCAGGGCCTCTGCGTCGCTCCACTGCTTCTCGATCCCGAGCTCGCCCACCCATCGCGCGATGTAATTCAAGTCCAGCTGCCCGCCACGAAGCCGCAGAATGCCAGCGACATCCTCGAGCTGGCGGCTCGAAGCACCATCCTTCGCCCACTCGAGCTTGGAGATGATCGTGTCCTCGGCTGTGGCCATTGGAACCGCGACTCCGATCAGGATTGCCGGTTCCCGTCGCGACAGCTCCTCGACCGAAAACGGTCGCGCCTTCTTGATCACGAGATCCACCTTCCAAGCCGTCTCGATCTCGATCACGTTGAACATCGTGCGTCGCGCGAGGGCATCGCGGGCGACCTCGAGATCCACGTAGTAGCGCTCGGGATCGAGTCCGGCCACCAACCGATCTAGCTGCTCCACCGACGGATCGATCACGAGGTCGAGGTCATGGGTCGTGCGCGGCACGCCGTGAAACGTGCTCGCGAACGAGCCGACGACCATGTGCGGGATGTCGATCGATCTCAGGATCTCGGTCATCGAGCCGAGCAGCGCACCCGCGCCCTCGTTCATGGGTCGATCAACGGCGCATCCGGCCACGCGCGCCGGAACAGATCATCACCGACCAGGATACGGAACAGCGCGAACCTAGCGGTGGTCGCGTCGTACTCCGGGTGCCGCGCGCGGATTCCGGCCAAGGCGATCTGGCGTGCGTCCTCCGACATCTGCACGGCAAGCTCGCAGCGCCTCGACGGTGACATGGCGCGATACAGTGCGATCTGCATCGCGGCAGCGTCCGGCGTCGTATCTCGACTCACCCGTCGAGCCTAGCGCGGATCGCGTCAGGGG
>JACCYD010000866.1 GCA_013696695.1 Deltaproteobacteria bacterium
CTCGAACGCCGAGGCTTCGGTGCCGCGCAACACGCTCGGATCGCGCGCTCGCTCGAAGTCGGAGACGGCGTCGCCGGGCTTGCCCTCGCGCAGCCGCTTCCAGCCGCGGCGATACAGCGCGAGCGCGAGGTTGCGTCGCGCTGCGGGCCCGATCTCGGGATCCTGCCCGACGGTCTTCACCGCGATCTCGAGCTTCGCGATCGCATCGTCGACATCGGTGTCCCAGATCAGCGGCGCCCACTCGGTGAAGATCTCGGCGAGCACGACCGGTGCGTTCATCCGGCGAGCTGCCTTCTCTGCAGCGGCGTAGGCCTCCGCGGCGCGTTTCGGATCGGGGTTCGGCCCGCAGAGATGAGTGCGCGCGAGCAGACGCAGACGCAGCACGCTGTCGTGACCGCGAATGCCTTCGAGCGTGGCGAGCAGCGTGCGGCTGGCATCGCATTCTCGGTTCGCGAGCGACAGGATGGCGAGGTTCGCGATCGTCACCGGTGAGGCCCGATCGATCGCTGCCGCCTGATTCAGCAACGTGCGTGCGACCTTCCCGTCCTTGCCCACCGCCTGCTCGTTGATCACGAGCACGAGCCCCCGCCGGATCGCGACATCTGCTGGCAACAGCTTCTGTGCCTCCTCGAAGCGGTCGCGCGCCTTGTCGAGCTCCTTGAGGTTGAATCGCGCCTTGCCGGCGAGGACGAGCGCGCTCGCCTTCGTCGCCGGCGTGGCATTGGTGAGGGCGGGCCCGGCGAGCAGGCCCTCGACGAGCGCGAGCGCCTTGGCATCCTGCTTGGCCTCGAGGTGCGCGCCGCCGAGCTCGAGTGCGAGCTCGCTACTCGCGGGGTTCGCGGCATACGCCACCGTCAACTTCTCGATCGCGAGGGGAAGGTTCTTCGCCGGTAGCCGGCGATAGGTCTTGCCGAGGCCGATCGAGATCAATGCGCGCTCACGAACCTGATCGGGCTTCGCCAGCTTCTCGGCACGCGTGTAGTGCTCGAGCGCCGCCGTCCACTCACGGTTCTCGAACAGTACGTCGCCGAGCAACAGATAGCCGCGGGACTCCGCCTTGCGCAGCTTGACGAACTCGTTCGCCGCGGCGCGCGCTTGCTTGGTGTTGCGGCGCTTGAGATATGCGGTCGCGAGGTTGAACCACGCCGAGGCCGCGGCATCGACCCGCTTCGGGTCGCGCGTGATCCGCTCGCACACGGTGACTGCCTCGTCGAAGCGCTCGAGACCGGTGTACGCGGCGCACAAGCCGTTGTCGGCGTTGACCTGGGCATTCGGCCTCCCGGCGTGCTTGCGCTGAACGGTCTCGAACTGCACCGCCGCACGCTCGTACTGATCGCGCGCCTTGGCATCTCCGCCGGCGATCGCCGTGCGTGCCAGCGAGAGGTACGCGAAGCCGAGCCGCACGCGCGGAAGCACATCGCCGGGCTCGAGACTCACCGGGCGATTTGCCAGGTACGCCTCGAACGCCGCCACGGTCTTCACCGGATCGCGGGCGGCGAAGTGCTCGCCGATCAGCTTCTGGTTGGTGAACGTCTCCGGCCGGGTCGCGACGACCTGCTCGGCGACCACGATCGCGTCGTCGCGGCGATCGGTCTCCCACAGGATCAGCGCTTCTTGCTCGAGGATCTCGGGGGCGCCGGGATGTCGGAGCTTCGCGCGGGCGATGAACTCGAGCCCGGCCTTGTAGCTCTTGATGATGATGAAGATGGTCGCGCGCTTGCCGTACGCGGCCGCTGGCACCTGGCCCGGCGCCTTGCCGATCGCGCGATCGAACACCGAGGCGGCCTTCTGCCACTCACCATCCTCGAAGTAACGATCGCCATCGCGCAGATCGTCCTCCACACCGGCCCGCGCGGTGCCGGCGATCAGCAACAGGACGACCAATGCGCGCGAAACTGTTTCGCGCGCTACCTGGGCGCGTCTCACGAGATCCTCCCGAGGATCAGCGTGATGTCGTCCTTCCGCGGCGCATCGTTGAAGTAGGTCATCGCGTCCGCCACGATCGAATCCCGCATCTCGGCGGCCGCGAGCGCCGCGGTCTTCTTGACCGACGCGCGGAACCGCTTCTCGCCGTACTCCTCACCATCGGGGCCATCGCACTCGACGATGCCGTCGGTGTACCAGACGATGACATCGCCGGCGCGCAGCTCGGTGGTCTTCGCCTCGTAGCGCGAGGCTGGATCATCGCCGAGCCGATTGCCGCGGATCATCAGCGAGCCGAACTCGCCTTTGCCGTCGGCGACCCGATACAGGTACGGGAAGTTGTGCGCCGCGTTCGCGTACGTGATCGTGCGCGCCTTCGGATCGACGATCGACGCGAAGCACGTCATCACGAACTTTCGCTGTGCACTCTCGTAGATCGCGTGGTTCATGATCTCGAGCAGCTTCGTCACCGTGACCTCGTCGCCGTGGATGTGGCGCGCGACATCGCACGCGGCTTTCGCCGCCGCGGTGATCATCGCGCTCGGCACGCCGTGCCCGGTGACATCGCCAATCACGAGGAGGATCTTGCCGCCCGCCAGCTCGTGCCACGTCCACCAGTCGCCGCCGGTCTGCGCCGCGGGCTCGTAATACCCGGCGAACTCGAGCTGGCCGCGCGTCACCGGTTCGGAGCTCGGAACCAGCGTCTCCTGGATCGCGCGGGCGACCTCGATCTCCTGATCCATGCGGGCCTTCTCGGCGGTCTGCTCGAGCAGGAGGTTGATCTGATCGGCCATGAAGTTGAAGTTCTGGCCGAGCACGCCGATCTCGTCGCGCGACGACACGTCGACGCGTGTCCGCAGATCGCCGCGCGCGATCTGATCCGCGCGATATGCCAGCTGCTTGATCGGCCGCGAGATCGACAGCCCCTGGAGGATCGCGAGCACGGTGCCGATCAGCGCGAACAACGCACCGACCGCCGCGGTGTACAGCATCGCGCGCTTCACCGCCGCGGCTTTCTCGTCCTCGGCCGCGGCCTCGAACCACGCGATCGGCGCGAGGTCGTAGCCGAGCATGACGTAGCCCTGGCGCGGGCCCGGCTCGGTGGCCAGCGCCGCGGTCGCGGTGGCCGCCGCCCCGGTGATCACCGGATAGGCGAACACCCGGTACTTGGTATCCCCGGCCGCGACGTCGACCCGCACGAGTGGCGCGTTGCCGGCCTTGGCGGCCGCGTCCCAGGCCGCGAGCACGGCCTGCCATGCCTGCTGGGTGACGCCGAGCGCGGCGGACACCGGCGGGTGCGTCCCCTCCTCCATGCACCTGGTATCGGGGCCCTCGGAGCAGTGCGCCACCACGTTCTGGTTGCCGTCGAGCACCAGCGCGAACCGGAGGCCGAAGTCCTTCTTGCCGTCGGTGTCTTTCGTATCCGCGGTGACCGTGCTCTTGACCAGCAGGCGGGTCGGGATGTCGTCGCCCTTATCGATCAGCGCCGGCTCGACGGCCCTCGCGAACAGCGGCGTGAACACCTCGCCGCTCTGCTCGCGGCCGGTGCGAAACACCGTGATCTGCTGCTGGGTGTTGTTGTCGAACACCCGCTTCATGTTGACGACGTTGAGCAGCCCGGACCCGACGACGGTCACGATGACCAGTGCGGTCGTCGTGAGGATCATCTTGATCGACAGGCTCATCGTCGGCCGAAGAGTATGCCAGGCACCTGCGAGCTGCTACATTCGCTTCCGTCCGTCGACCCGAGACGTCCGAGACATGACCGCCCCGGCGCTCCAGCAGTTCCTGACCGAGTTCAAACGCGTCGCGAACGCGATCGTGGACAGCTACTTCATCGTCGATACCGAGCGGCGGATCGTCGATTTCAATCGCGCCTTCTTCGCGCTCCTGCCGCGGCAGCTCGCGCGCGGCCTCAAGGGCAAGCACTGCTACGAGGTGCTCGAGCTCAACATCTGCAAGACCGAGTGCATCGCACAGCAGTGCTGGGCCGATAACCGGCACGTTCGCCTCGACGAGATCAGCGGCTCGATCGTCGGCGAGGCCACGCAGAAGATGCGCTTCATCTTGTCTGCGGTGCCGATCACCGACGAGCGCGGCGTCCACGTCGGGGCGCTCGAGATCCAGCGGAACGTCACCGACGAGGCCGTCGTCCAGGTGAAGTACCAGGAGATGCTCGAGACCGAGGCCCGCGAGCGCGAGCGCCTCGCGAACCAGGTGCGTGCCCGGACCAAGGAGCTGCTCGAGACCAACCAGCTCTTGCTCAAGACCCAGAAGGAGCTGCTCGCGTACAAGAAGGGGCTGACCGTCTGAGCCCGGCCACCGAGATCCTGCTCGGTGGCCTCGCGGGCATGGTCATCGGCGTCTTTGGGGCGGTCGTCGCCGAGCTGTTCCACATCACCGCCAAGCGGATGCGAAATTCCCGCTACGCCCGGCGCGGCGAGCCGCCGGCGAAGGACGTCGTGTTCCGCCCCCTCTGGGTGCTGTTCGCGATCCTCGGACTGATGGCCGGCCTTGGCTGGACGTGGCGACTCGAGGGCACGTGGCTGACCGGCGCGGTCGCCGGGCTCGGCATCCCCGCGTTCGCGTCGCTGGTCTGGCTCGGCTGGGGGCTCTCGCAGCTGCGTCGCTGATCGTGAGATAGTGGGCCAATGGGGTTTTTCGACAGTCTCTCCAAGGGGTGGACGTTCACCAAGGAAGCGTTCGTGATGGCGAAGCACGGCAAGCTGCTGATGCCGTCGCTGTACCAGCTGCTGATCAGCATCGTCTACTTCGTCGGTGTGGTGGCGGTGCTGATCGCGATCGACCCGCACTGGTCCGATGCGACCTGGGCGGTGGTCAGCGGGATCATCACGTTCGGCTCGTTCCTGATCTTCTATTTCTTCTGCGGCGTGACGGTGAACATGATCGATGTCCACCTCAAGGGCGGCACCCCGAGCTTCCGTGACGGCGTCGCCGATGCGCGGAAGAACTTCCTCGCGATCGTGCTC
Organism: Deltaproteobacteria bacterium; assembly: GCA_013696695.1. Classification (GTDB taxonomy): domain Bacteria; phylum Myxococcota_A; class Polyangia; order Haliangiales; family Haliangiaceae; genus JABFXX01. The sequence goes on from JACCYD010000866.1 coordinate 4,914, forward strand.
CTGGCCACGATCTCGGCGGTCATCGAATCGTTCGCGCGCTTCGCGCGCAACGAGAATTCCCTCGTCGGCCGGATCCTGGCGAGCATCATCGAATCGATCTGGACGACGCTGTCGTTCCTGCTGCTGCCGACGATCATCATCGAGGACGCCGGGTTCTCGCAGGCGATGGGGCGCGTCCGCGACCTCCACAAGGGACACCTGATGCTGATCGCCGTCGGCGACGTCGGGGTCCGCGCGATCACGTTCCTCGTCGGCCTGCTGTGGTTCGGGCTGATCTTCGCGATCGTGTTCTTCTCGTTCAGCACGTTCGGCAACACGACCGCCTTGATCATCACGTTCGGGGTCGGCGGCACCATGTTCGCCGCGTTCGTGGCGTTCTCGACGTTCGTGCGGATGGCGTACTACACGTGCCTGTATCTCTATGCCGCCGAGGTCGCGAAGCACGGCGCGCAAGCCCCGGCTCCGCTGCCGCTCGCGATCGCGCTCGGCCAGCGGTCGCGCTAAGCCCGCGGGACGATCTCGAGCTCCTGCCGGAGCTTGACGATGCTGCGCTCGGCGTACGTGCCGGGCCGCAGGTGCACGCCCGGATAGATCCGGGTCTCGCACCCGACGACGACGCCGGGATGGAGCACCGAGCCGCAGCCGGTGAGGACCCCGTCGCCCAGGATCGCGCCGAGCTTGCGGCGCCCGGTGTCACGCCCGTCGATGCGAACGTGCGCGCGATCGTGGCGATGGTTCGACAGGATCGTGCCGGCTCCGAGCCCGACCTTCGCCCCGAGGATCGAGTCGCCGACGTAATTGAGGTGCGAAGCGCTCGCGCCGGGCAGCAAGATGCCTCGCTTGATCTCGGTGTTCGCGCCGACGACGCAGCCCTCGCCGATCCAGACGCCGCCGCGGATGAACGCGCCCGGCCTGATCTCGGCGTTGGCACCGACGAAGATCGGCCCCTCGATCACCGCGCTCGGATGAATGCGTGCGCTCGGATCGATCGAGCCGCCGCCGAGGATCTGCGTCAGCGGATCGCCGAGCAACGTCCACGGCGCCTCCGGGTCGTAGAACGCGACGAACGGCGGCGGGAGATTCGAAAACAAGCGCGGCAGCGGCACCGCGCGAGCGTAGCCGCTAGAAGGTGTCCGGATCGCGACTTCTCGCGCCTAGCGAAGGCGGTTGCGCCGCAATTGCCGCTCGCCCCTGAAGACGTAGACGAGGTAGATGTCGCTGCCGTCCACTCGGTAGACGATGCGGCAGGGCGCAACGATGAGCTCCCGATAGTTGGTGCCGTGAAGCTCCGGAACCTTGCGACCAGATTGCGGGTGAAGTTGCAGGCGTTCTACCGCACCCAGGACCTTCTGGACGAACGCCGTAGCTGCCTGCGGGTCGTCGAGAGCGATGAACGCCGCGATCTCGTCGAGGTCGTCGAGCGCCGGCTCGGTCCAGATCAGCGTTTTGGAAGCCACCGTCCCAACCGACGTCTCGCGGCCGCGTGGGACACGACCCGATTCTCCAGGATCGCTCGCTCTCCACGCGCGATGCCTCCCAACAGATCGAGTTGGCGGAGCATGGTTTCGTAGCTCTCGACATCCAGAAGAACGGCTGCCGATCTGCCGCGCTCGGTGATCAGCACCGGGCGCTTGTCATGACGGAGCTCCGCGATGATCTCCGTTGCGCGACGCTTGACCTCCGTGACCGGCTTCAAGGTCGGACCCTTCATAGTGATACAAAAGTATCACTCCACCGACGTGCTGCCAAGCAGTGAACAAGCTGGCGATTTCAGCGAGACTTGACCGGCGAGACGTGCCAGATGTTCTTGGCGTACTCGGAGATCGATCGGTCCGACGAGAACTTCCCCGCGCGCGCCGAGTTGAGGATCGACGCCTTCGTCCACGCCGCCGGCGATTTCCACGAAGCTTCGACCTCGCGCTGCGTGTCGAGGTACGAGCGAAAGTCCGCGAGCACCAGGAACGGATCGTGGTGCACGAGGTTGTCGACCAGCGGCGCGAACAACCCGCGGTCGCCGGGCGAGAACGTCCCGATCGTGATCAGGTCGAGCGTGCGCGCGAGCTCCTGATCCTCGGCGAGATAGGCGTAGGGGCGATAGCCGGTGCGCTTCTTCTCCGTGACTTGCTCGGCGGTGAGACCGAACAGGAAGAAGTTGCCGGCGCCGACGCACTCGCGGATCTCGACGTTCGCACCGTCGAGCGTACCGATGGTCAACGCGCCGTTGAGCGTGAACTTCATGTTGCCGGTGCCCGACGCCTCCATGCCGGCGGTCGAGATTTGCTCCGACAGATCCGCCGCCGGATAGATGCGCTGTGCGGTCCTGACGTTGAAGTCCGGGATGAACATCACACGCAGCTTCTCGCGTGCGCGCTCGTCGGCCGCGACCGCGTCGGCGACGCCATGCGCGAGCCGGATGATCAACTTCGCCGCACGGTAAGCCGGTGCGGCCTTGCCGGCGAACACGATCGTGCGCGACACGCCGTCGTCCTCGCCGCGGCGGATGCGATCGAACAGCGCGATCGCGTGCAGCAAGTTCAGGTGCTGGCGCTTGTACTCGTGGACACGCTTGCACTGCGCGTCGAACATCGCCGCTGGATCGAACTTGAGCGTGTACGTCTTGTCGACCCAGTTCGCGAGGTCAGCCTTGTTCTTGTGCTTGACCGCGCGCCACTTCTCCTGAAAGCCGGCGTCGTCGGCGAACTTCTCGAGGTCCTGAAGGCGATCGAGGTTCTTGATCCAGCCCTCACCGATCGCTTCGGTGATCAGGTGCGAAAGCCGAGGATTCGATAGCGCGACGAACCGCCGGGGCGTCACGCCGTTGGTGACGTTGGTGAACCGCTCGGGCCACAGCTCCGCGAAGTCGCGCAGCACG
>JACCYD010000875.1 GCA_013696695.1 Deltaproteobacteria bacterium
GCCGAAACTCAGCCCGCCACCGTCCGCTTTGACCCACGGCAGGACGGAAGCCTTGGTGCGTTGTGGCTCGTCACTCGGGTTGCGAGACGTGCGTGCTGGCTCGACCCGGAGTTTCCGCTGGGCCGGCCGGTACTTGAAGAAGTACCAGGACGCCGTGAAGCCCGCCGCGGCGACCGTGGCAACCAGCGCGACATCGGCGACCCGCGCGAAGTTCTTGCCGTCGTAGGCCGCCAGCTCGCGGTCGAAGTTGCTGGTCTCGGCCGCGGTGAACTTGCTGTGCTTGCCCATCGCGACGAGCCCCGTGATCGTGCTGACCGCGAGAAATCCGACCGTCGCGCTCGCGCCGACGATCAGTGGCAGCTTCGACGGAGGCGTCGGGGGTGGAGGCCGCGGCGTGTCGTCGACCGGCGGTGGCCTGGTGTCGATCACGATCTTGATCGGCTCGAGGTCGATGCCGCGCTCGCTCTCCGATCCGGCTTCGACCGTCACCTCGATGTCCTTCAGCTGGTAGCCGTCGGCGGCCAGCTGGAACTTGTAGGTGTTCGGCATCAGGATCAGCGGCAGCGCGAGCGGCGACTTCGCGATCTCGACGTTGTCGAGCGAGATCGTCGCACCGTCGGGCTTCACCACGAACGTCAACAAGCCAACCTTGGTGGAGACCTCGTCGAACTTCGCCGTCGCCTTCTTCAGGATGTCGGGACGCACGTTGGCTGGAGGCGCCTTGGTCACGACGCGCCAGTGCGTCGCGGCGACATCGAGCTTGCCGAGCTTCTCCTCGACGATCGCCAGGTCGTAATACAGATTGACGTCGTCGCCGAGCTCGATCGCCTTGAGGTACGCGGTGACCGCGGCCTCGTACGAAAGCTTCGCGTCGTCGGGCTTCTTCTGCCGCGTCAGCAGGTCGCCCTTCTGCGTCGCTTGCACGGCCGTCGTCGCGACCTTCTTCGCGAGCTTCGGATCTTTGACCACCGGCGGAGGCTGACCATCGGGCGGCGGATCGGTCGCTGGTGGATCGACGGGCTTGTCAGCGGGCGCCGGTACCGGCGTCGGCGGCTTCGGCGCTGGAGGCTTCGGCGCTGGAGGCTTCGGCGCGCTCCCGCTGCCGCTTCCGGCATCGGGCTCCATCTCGATCTCGTCATCCGGTTGCGCGAGCACCGGCGACGCAAACACTGCGAGCGAAACGCTCGCGACCACCGCGAGGCCGCGTCCCCAAGGCATGGCCGAATGATACTACGAACCCTCGCGCGGCCTGGCGGCCTACCTTCCCTTGGAGGCAGCGGCGAGCTTCGCGAGGTATTCCAAGCTGCGCAACGGTCGCCCGACCAGGGCGGTCACCATCGCCAGCATGGCATCGCGTGCCGCCCGTTTGTCGTCGGGAAACCGCGCATCCACCTCGCGCGCTGCGGCCAGCGACTCGGACTCGGCGATCGCCTTCAGGTAGGCCCGCGGCCCCTCGCCGAACGACTGCACACCCGCGCTGCGGCTGGTCGCCGCACAGCTCCGGCACATCGCTCCGCCACGCCCCGGGTCGAAGACCGACCCCGCCGACAGCTCGCTTCCACATGCCGCACAGGAGTCGAGCGCAGGCCGATGACCGGCGAGATCCAGCAGCATGAGCTCGATTGCCCGCAACACCGCGGCCGATGGCCCGCCGTCGGCCAGGCTATCCCACGCGGCGCACACCAGCTGGAGCGCCTGGACGTCCGGCACCTCGGCCGGCAGCAGCGAGCCCACCAGCTCGACCACGTAGCTCGCGTGCGCCACGCTGACGACATCGCTCGCGAGGTGCGTCCACTCGCGCTCGATCTCCGCGCTCTCGAGGTTCCATAGCTCTCCGCGCCCGCGCGACAGCTGCACGCGCGACAGCACCAGTAGCTGCAGCGCGCCGACGAACCGCCGCTGGCTGCGCCGCGCACCGCGCGCCACCGCCGACACTCTCCCGTACTCCTCGGTGTAGAGCACCACGAGCAGATCGGATTCGCGCAGTGGCGTCGCGCGCACGACGATCGCCCGACAGCCCGAACCGATCACGCGAACGTCTTAGCACCGTGCGGAGTCCGGCGCGTCCGCTGTTGCCAATCGCCCAGCGATCCACCGAGCCACCACACGAGGCAACTTTTGCCTGCCCCCGAGCCGAGCGGATCAACCGATCGAGCGGACGTCGGTCGTGTCGTCGAGCTGCGTGACGCCATCGCCACCGGCGCTCGGACGGCGCATCAGGTACGACAGCGTCAGCGTCGCGGCGATCAGAAGGATGATCACGGCGAGGGTCAGGCCGCCTTGGCGCGCCGAGCGATCGCCATCGCGATCCATCAGGATCGGCGGCAGGAACGTGCGGCGAGATTCGCGATGACGGCGATCCTCGAGCGTGCGCTCGGCGCCCTCGGGATCGGCATCGTCGATCACGGCGACCAGGTTCGGCGCGGCAGCGGAGCGGCGCCACGACGTGGTCGGTGCGATCGGGAACGCCGGCATGCGCGGCGTCCACGTCGCCTCGATCTGCTCGACGACGTCGTCGGACAGCTGCATGTCGTCGCTGCGCTCGAAGCGCGTGGTCGAATCGTCGGTCGCGTCGCTCAGCGACGAGTCGAACGCGACCTCGACAGCCGGGGCGTCGATCTCGGAGAGCTCGAGCTCGCGTGCCGCGGCGAACGACGCACCCGCAGCTGCGAAGGCCTCGACGTCCGCGCTGGGTCCGTAGAACGAAAACTCGTCGACCGCCGTGGCGGGTGTCGCGGCGACATCGGCCGGGATCGACACGTCTGCCGGGATCTCGACAACCTGCTCGGCCTGCTCCGTGACCAGCGAGTCGGCGAGCGTATTGATCGGCGGTTGGATCGAGCCGCGTGCCTTGCGACGGCGCTTCGGCGCGACGGTGGCGTCTGCTGCGTCGACAGGCGCAGCACCCTCGACCGAGTCACCGGCAAGCTTGTCTGCGATCTCGGCCGCGAGCGCCTGAACGATGACCGGCGTCGGCTCGGCGGGGGTGCCGTTCGCGACCTTGCTGCGGCGGCGCTTTGGTGCGGCCTCACCCAGCGTGGCGCGACGCGTCCGCTTTGCCCTCGGCTTCGACGCGGGCGCATCGACCGCCAACTCCATCGACGAGTCCGCGCTGAGATCGATATCGGGTGGCGGCGCGACGACGACGGTCTCGGCCGCCGCGACGGCTTTCCCAGCGTCACCGTCACCCGCCGCGAGCTGCGCGATCGTCTCGATCGAGATCACTTCGCTGCCACAAGTCTCAACGAACGTGATCTCGACGGGCACGTCGGCTTCAGGTGCGTCGTCGAACGAGATCACGATCGATGGCTCCGATGGCCGCATCGGCGACGTCGCGATCTCCATGCTGCCGGCCGCCAAATTCGCTGGCTCGTCGCGCAGCACCTTGGGCGCCTTGTCACGCGCGTTCGGAGCGAGATCTCCCATCGCCTCGATCATCGCCCGCGCGGTGGCCGGTGCCGGCTTGCCTGCGACGGGCGTGGCACACGCGCCGTACCGCCGAATCGCCTCGACCTCATCGAGCCCGACGCAGCGAGCGAAGCTGCGCACGAACCCGCGCACGAACACCTCGGCCGGCAGGCCATCGAGCTTGCCGGCTTCGAGCCGCTCCAGGATGCGCGGCTGGATCTTGGTGATGCGCGCGACGTCGTCGACCGACAGGCTCTTCTGCGCGCGCCCATTGCGAAGCCACATCGCCAGCGACATCTCCGCCGTCCCGATATGGGTGGCGGGGGTCGCGGGGCGGTTGACGTCGCGTTGCATGTGAATCAGTTACAGCCGAGCTGCTTTTGTCGTGGCACCGAGTGCCCCACCGTCTGCGCGGCACTTCGAAGCAATACAGCTACGGGGTGACAATTTGAGACACGCATCACGTGCGCGCCTGGCGTCATCGACGAGCCCTTGCTGCATCCGCGTCTTCATCAGGTAAAGGCTGGCTTCCTGCGATCCGCACGACGTGTCATCCGATGCCGTCTGGAAAAGTTCCGCCGCTTTTTCCCATTCCTCGCGAGCGAAGTAAACCCTCGCAAGCCGATAAGTTGCAACGCACATGTTGGGTTGAAACTGGACTGCTTGACGCAGCTCCTTCGCGGCCTCGACCAGCTTGTTCTGGTGGAAGAACGACCAGCCGAGATGGGCGCGAGCAAGACTCGGACTATCGAGCCGCATCGGGTTCTCCAGGGCCTTTTCGAAGTATCCAGCCGCTCCCGGGTAGTCCTCGAGCAGGTTGTGGACGATGCCGCGGTTGGCCCAGCCCTCGCCGTAATCGGGAGTGACCTTGGTGGCCCGTTCGAAGTCCTGATCTGCCTTCTTGAGATGGCTGTCGAGATCTCGCTGGGTGATCTCGGCATCGACACCAGTCAGGCACGACTCGATCTCGAGCGTCCGCATCGTGTCGATCGCGCGAACCATGTGAACGAGCCCGCGAATCAGGTACGCCTCGTCGTTGGACGGGTTGAACGCGAGCGAGCGATTCGACTCGGCCTCCGCCGCTTCGAGCTCGTGCTTCCGCAGGAAGTCCTTCGCGAGGTCGAGCCGGGTGGAACTCTTGGCGGCATTGTGCTCGACGCCGCGCGCGCCGCAAGCTGTCAAGATCACCAGCAAAGCTGTCGCGATTCGAGTGCTCATGAACCACGACTATCAGGTGTGAGCGGCGGGCGCGATTTTTGGGCTTTGTGTATAGAAGCATTTGCATGACCGCCAAGTTCCCCGGGCCGATCTCCCCCACCTCGACCCCGACCATCGGTGGCCTCTACGCCGAGCAGTTCATGCCCGCCGGCACCCCGAAGGGTGCGGTCGTGATCACCCACGGCTACGCCGAGCACTGTGGTCGCTACCGCGAGCTCGCCCACGTGATCGTCGATGCCGGCTGGGTCGCGCTGGCCTACGACGTCCGGGGCCACGGCAAGTCGCCGGGTGTCCGCGGCTTCATCGACCGGTTCGACGCCTACCTCGAGGACCTCACGCAGGTCCACAAGGCGGCCAAGGCGCTGATCCCCGCCGGTGCCCCGCTCGTCTTGCTCGGCCACTCGCACGGCAGCCTGATCACCCTGCGCGCGCTGGCCGACGAGCGGCCGATCGCCTGCACCAGCGCGATCGTATCGTCGCCCTACCTCGGCCTCAAGCTCGCCGTCCCCGGCTACAAGAAGCTGCTCGCCCGGGCCGCCAGCCGGATCGCCCCCAAGCTCGCCCAGCCGAACAGCCTCCGCGTCGAGCACCTGACCTCCGACAAGCAGAAGCAGGAGGAGCGGACCGCCGACAAGCTCTGCTTCGACATCGCCACGTCGCGCTGGTTCACCGAGTCATCGGCGGCCCAGGACTACGTCGCCCAGCACGCGTCCCGGATCGCCGTCCCGACCACCTGGCTCGTCGGGGGCGCCGACCCGATCGCCGATCCGGCGCGCTCCAAGGAGGTCGCCGCCAAGGTCCCGAATGCGAAGTATCACGACCTCGTCGGGCTCAAACACGAGGTGTTCAACGAGACTACGCGCGACCAAGTGTTTGCCGAGGTTACCAAGGTGCTCGCAAGCGCTTGAATGCAGGCCGGCGCTGCGCGGTAACGCACCCTGCCCATGTCGACAATTGGCGCGATCAGACCGAGCGCTTATACTCGTCGTACTCAGTTGGTGGTGGCGGCGGCGTGTTCCTTGAGGTCCCCGATCTGATCCTGACTACTGTCAGCCGGCCCCTGGCTGGCGACGGTGGAGTCATTCATTCGATGAAGCTCTTCGCATGCATGTGCAACCAACCTCAGCGGCTCGCAGCCGCGCTCGCACCCGTGCGTGCAGCGCTCGTCGCGAAACCGCCGGTCAGTCGTTGGGGCCTCGGCTACGTGCAGGGCGGCGACGTCCTGCTCGTGCGCACTCCGAAGTCGAGCGCCACGCCGGTCGATCTCGCCGGCCCGCTGTCGGAGATCGCCACCGACTGTGCGATCGCCCAGGCGATCCACGATGACAAGGGCCTCTACGCCGGCACCGATAACACGCCGCCGTTCCGCTACCGCCGGTGGCTGTTCGGGCAGAGCAGCGTCGAGCTGCAGGTGAAGACCGCGAACAACGGCAACGTCACCGCGCCGGATGTCGCCCCCGCGCTGCTCGCGCATGTCCCCGAGTATCTGCGCCGCAACATCCGCGGCCGCACGCCGGGCGAAGTGATCTTCCACGTCTTCCTGTCGATGCTGCACGATGAAGGCAACATCGACGATCCGAACCTGCCCACCGCCGCCACGCGCCGCGCGCTCGCCGCCACGCTCCGTCTCGTCAACGCCGAGCTCGAGAAGCTCGACATGCCGCCGGGCTCGCTCGCGATGGGCAACGTCGCACTCACCAACGGCCGCTCGATGGTGGTCGCGCGCCTCGACGAGCCGCTCAAGCTGCGCCGGCTCACGGTCTCGAACGAGAAGGGCGAGCCCCTGCCCGCCTCCGCCACCGCCGGTAACGTCGATGCGTTCCGCGGCGTGCTGCTGGTGTCCGGCGATGTCGCGGATGCGCTGGATAGCGACGGCTTCGAGGATGTCCCGCCGCACCACACGGTGCTGGTCAGCCGCGATCTCTCGATCTCGTTCGCCGATCTCGCGCCGTAGACCACCGCTCAACGAACGACGAGCACGCCGATGCGCGCGACCGTCGGACGGGTCGCGAGTGCCATCATCGACATCGCGATGTTGCAGTTCGCTTGCTCGATGTGTGCGACCAGAACTTCGTGGACGCCCGGTGTGGCCGGCGCCGTCACGGAGAATGTTCGGCTGTTGTTGTCGCCGGGGAAAACGCCAGGGTCACCGTCGAACAGGCAACCCTGATCGGTCGAGCCGACGCCGTACACCAGCTGCGCCGAGCAGCCAGGGCACGAGCTCTGCACCCAGACCTGGACGCTCGCGGAGGCGTCGAACGTCTGGTTCGGAGCAGCCACCACGACGGGTGACGTCCCATCTAATTTCGTGTTCGTCACCAGATACCCTGCGGTGTTCTGGCTCGACGTGGCGACGCGAAACGTCTCCGTCGCCGTCATGCCGCTGCCCTCCGTGGTCTCCGCGAAGTAGCTGACGACGAGCATCGACGTCACCATGATCCCCGTGACGGGCGTCGGTCCGCGCAGTGACGTGGTGTCTGGAACGCTCCCATCGGTCGTGTAGTAGATCGTCGCCGCCGGATCGTCTGCGGCGAGCGTGATCGAGAATGGCGTCGGGTAGCTCGAATTGTAGAGTGCGGCAGCAGGACCCGGCGACGGGAACGTTCGCGGTAACGCGTCGCCCCCCGCATCGCTGGCCGACGGGTCGTCGGGTCGGTCGGGTTTGGAGAAACAGCCCGTGGCGATCACTAGCACCACCAACGAGCGCATCGTCCCATGTTCGCACGGGTATCCCGCGCGTTGCAACCGTGGTCCGACCAACCTCCAGCCGCGGTTGCTGCGGGTGTCCGGCGATGTCGCTTCTACGCCAGTGGCGGCTGTGAATCGATCGTCGGCATCCCGGTCGGCGGCGTCTCCGTCGGCAGCGGATCGTTCTTCATGCTGCGCATCGTGCTGCGAATGCTGATGCCTTGCGTGTATGCGAGCAGCAGCCCGGTCGACACCACGATCGCGCCGGCGCTGACGCCGAGACGCACCACCGCCACGTAGCCACCGAACAGCCAGTGCACCGCGGCGCCGACCACCGCACCGCCGATCATGCACAGCGCGACGCCGGCGATCGACTTCAGATAACCGCCGACGGTCCAGCCGATCGATTGCACCGAGAGCCACAGCAGCACGAGGAACGCGATCGGATAGCCGACCGCCCAGGCGACCGCGACGGACAGCATGCCGAGCTCGTCGCCGAGCACGACCGCTCCGATCACGAACAGCGTCGGCAGCATGATCGAGGCGACCAGCGAATACACGAACGTGCGATGCGGCATGCCGATGCCGTCGAGCAGCGGCGGCAGCACGTAGCTGATGGCGCGCACGATCGCGACGACGCACAGGATCTTCACCGCGTCCGCGGCGTCGGTGTACGCGGGGAACACGACCGAGAGCAGCTCCTCGGAGGCGACGAACACGACCGCCGAGTACATCATCACGGTGATCAGATTCAGCCGCGTGAACGAGATCAGCTGCACGACCAGCCGGTCCGTCTTGTGGCGCATCCTCGCGAACGCGGGGAACGCGATGTCGACGACGACCGCCGAGATGATGCGCACCGGCTCGAGCACGACCTCGTAGGCGAGCCGGTAGATGCCGAGCCAGTAGTCGCCGAAGTAGTAACCGACGACCGGGTAGTCGAGGTTGGTGTAGATGTGGAACAGCAGCTGGCTGCCCGACGTGCGCATGCCGAACAGGACGTGCGACTTGGCCTCGCGGAACTTGAGGTTGAGCTGAGGCCGCCACGGGTGACAGATCTGCACGCCGATCGCGGTGACCACGCCGCGCGCGAGCGGCCCGAGCACGAAGCACCACAGGCCCCAACCTCCCCACGCGAACCCGACCTTGACGCCGAACTCGGCGACGTTCGCGAACACCCGGATCACCGACAGCTCCTTGAACCGGAGCTCGCGCTTCATC